>JBJTPO010000062.1:0-10548 GCA_046075145.1 Planctomycetota bacterium | reverse complement strand
CGTGGTCGAGCGCCGGCTGATGCTGTCGTTTCCCGAGCGTCTCTGCAGTGGCATGCTTGCCGCCGTCGCGGCCGCGCTCATGAGGCACGGCGTGCTCGCGCCGGCTCGGGCGGCCGGAGCGGTGGAGGCCTGCGCGGCGGGACTGGAGGCACGGTACGGCCGCGTGCTGTCCGAAGCGGCGCAGTCGTGAACAGCACCAGCCCGACGCACGCGTCGAGCCGCGGACGGCGCGGCGTCAGCGTACGACCGTGCCGTCGGCAGCGGCCGATCCAATTTTCTCGGTGACGAACGTGCCCGCCGTGTACCGATGCGGGTTGGCGGCGAATGCGTCGCGGGTCTCGGAGGAGGAGAACAGGTACATGCGCGATTGGTAGGTCACGCCATACCGCCGCTGGCCGGGCGTGCACTTGCCCGAGTCGAACGCGAGCACCGGATCGTCGCCGGAGAGCGCCGGGGCATAGCGATCCGGGTCGGCCAGGAAGGCCTGCTGCTGCTCCGGTCCGGCGAAGAGATAGGTGCGGCCCCGGTGTCGCGCGCCCCACTGGGGGCGTCCTTCGACCCAGCTGTTCCGCTCGACCACCGTGACCGGGCAGTAGCCCTCGAGGCCGAGCGGCATCGGGCCGAGTTGGTCGACCGTGGGCTCCACCCGCGTCAGCGCGGCGGGCCATTGCGGGCGGGCGGGCGGCATCGTGGGGGGCGGCGCCGGGGCCTCGCTGGCCGGCTTCGTCGCACTCTTGGAGAAGATGCTCCACGGCTTCTGGACCGCCGCCCAAAAGCCCGACTGAGGCTTCGCGGCCAACTCGGTCGCGGGCGGCTGGGCCGCGGCGGTGGCCTGATCGGCGGCTGTCACGCCAGCGGCTGCCCCGGCCGGCTGGGCCGACGGAGTCGCCGTCGCCGGCGCGGGCTGGGAGCCTGCGAGCCAGGAGGTGGCAGCGGACGGCTGCGGTTCCAGAGACGCCTGCACGGGCGGGCTGGTCGGCGCGGCAGGCGGGGCCACGGCCACAGGGTCGGCGGTGACGGCCGCGGTCGGCTGCGTCCGCCACGGCGGCGCGGCGGCCAGAGCCGGAGTCGCGGGCGGCTCGCTGTAGCGGCTGCCCACGTCGGCCGGCGGAGCAGCCAGGGCGGCTGCAAGGTCACCCGGTTGCTGAGGCAGCGGAGCCGCGGAGTCCTGGCCGTCGGCGAAGTCGGAGAGCTTCCGCACTTTGGCGGAAACGGCGGAGGCGGTTTCGTGTTCGGCCCTGCCCAGGGTGCCGAAGGCATCGGTCGCGGCCGCGATGGAGGCGGTAACACCGGTCGCGTTGCCCGCGGCAGCCATTTGGGCGGCGCGGGCGGCCGAGGCGACGAACTCCGACGGCGTCGCCGGGCAGTCGAACGAGGCCAGCAGGGCGGCGTCACGGTCAAGAACGCGGGCGGCCGGGACGTGTTCCACCGCGAGGTGGCGGGCCAAGTCGGCATGCTTGTCGACATCGAGCCGCACGGGCTCGAAGCAGGCTGCGACGACCGCCTCGACCTCGGGGCTGGCGAGCACGTCGGTCGCCGGATCGGCTGCGGCGGCATCCCAGCTGGCCTGGAAGACCACCAGGACCGGCTTGCCACTCGCGCCGCAGGCGGCGCGGGCGGCGTAGAGATCGGCGTGCCAGGCGACTTCGCCTCGCGCCGCGCCGGATGCCATGGCGAGGATGACGACGGCCCGTCCCAGCGGCCGGAGCCAGGTTGTCGGAGAGATGGATCGGATCGGGCGGAACATCGCTTCGGCCTCGCAGCAGGATCCAGCCGGCCTCGGGGCGTCCCTGGCCCGAGATGACCGACCTTGTCACCTCTATCGGTTCGAGGGGTCGCAGGAGTCGCGAAGAAAATTCCGCCTCCGCCGTTCCCGGTCGGTGCGGTGCCTCTCGCCGTTTTTTTCCGCGTTTTTGGGGGGCGAGTTGGGGTTGCGCTGCCTCTGTACCCCACCCTGCTTGACAATCCCGGGGGGTGATTGGATAATCCGCTGCATCGGTGGCTGGCTTGCCGAACCCCAGCGTTGTGATGGGTTTCGAGGTCCCGGCCGCCCGGTTTTCGGTTTTCCGTCGCATCGTCTCGTTGGGGCGGGTTCCGGTTCGAGAGCCTCAGGCGGGTTGGCCCTTGTGGTCGCTCGCCGGCTGATTGGCCGGCCCTTCGATCATCCCAGCGGACAGGCCGCGGACGACTTCCTTCTCACGGCCTTTTCCGGTGCCGGCCTTCGCGGCCGTCGGGAAGCCGCAGACGCGAGGAATGCGATCGGGGTTCGAGCCCCTCCTGTTCGGCCCGCTGGGGCTCCCGGAGGAGTGGGAACCATTCCACAGGTGTTCGTTTTCCCGCCCGGCGGGCGGGGTGTTGCGGTTTGGCTGGGAGGCCAGGCCGACGCTTCGAGGATGCACGGAGGGCGAGGAGTCTTCATGTCGAAACGCAGGCGATCGCGGGGACGTTCCGGAGGGTACGGCGGCCAGGGTGGCCCCGGTGGGGCGCCCGGGCAGGGCCAACAGGGTGGCGGCGGCTACGGCGGCAGACGCCGTGGGCGGTTCCGTCGGGGCGGTGGTGGCGGCGGCGGTGGTGGCGGCGGCGGTCCCCCGCCCGCCGGTGCCGGTGCGGTCGGCATGGACAGCGAGGGCATGCGGCCCCCTGAGCCTGAGCCCGAGGTCACGGAGAACGGCGAGCCGATTCCGCTGGAGCCGGGCGTCGGCGTGCTCGAGATGCACCCCAATGGCTACGGTTTCCTCCGCAGCCCCGAGAACAACTACGTCCGCGAGCGCACCGACCCGTTCGTGCCGGCACAGATGATCGACCGCTACCGGCTGCGGGAGGGGGTCTACATCAAGGCCCTGGTGCAGCCCGGCCGTCGTCAGCAGGGGCCGCGGGTGCGGGAGATCGAGGAAGTCGAGGGCATGCGGCCCGACGACTATTCGAACGTCAAGACCTTCGATCAGCTCACGCCCATCAATCCGGAGACCTGGTTGCGGCTGGAGACGGGCCAGCAGCCGATCACGACGCGGGTGATGGATCTGCTCACGCCGCTGGGCAAGGGGCAGCGGGCCCTGATCGTCGCGCCGCCACGCACGGGCAAGACGGTGATGTTGCAGCAGATCTCGCAGGCGGTCTCTCAGAATCACCCCGAGCTGAGCCTCGTGATGCTGCTGATCGACGAGCGGCCGGAGGAAGTCACCGACATGCGGCGGAGCGTCAAGGGAGACGTTCTCGCCAGCAGCCTCGACTGCGACGTGGAGAGCCACGTGCGGCTCTCGCAGCTCGTGATCGAGCGGTGCAAGCGGATGGCCGAGACGGGCAAGGACGTTTTTCTGCTGATGGACTCGATCACCCGCATGGCCCGGGCCTTCAACAAGTGGGTGGGCAACACCGGGCGGACGATGTCCGGCGGCGTCGACATCAAGGCCCTCGACATCCCCAAGAAGCTGTTCGCCACCGCCCGGGTGTTCGAGGAAGGGGGGTCGCTCACGATCGTGGCCACGGCCCTGGTGGACACCGGCAGCCGGATGGACGAGTTGATCTTCCAGGAGTTCAAGGGCACCGGCAACATGGAGTTGGTGCTCGATCGAAAGCTGGCCGACCGGCGAGTCTGGCCGTCGATCGACATCTCGCAGTCGGGAACTCGGCGCGAGGAGAAGCTGCTCGACCCGAATACGCTGCACGCGGTCGGGATGCTGCGGCGGACGCTCTCGAGCATGCATCACGTCGATGCGATGGAGCAGCTGACGAAGCAGCTTGCCAAATTCAAGAGCAACCGCGAGTTCATCACGCTGATCGCGAGTTCGCGGGACGACTGACCGCCGTCAGCGGCGGCCGGCGGCGTCGAAGCGGCCCAGCCAGTAGGCATACTGGGGGTCGCCGCAGCGGAACGAAAACACTGCGTCGGGCAGCCGCGAGCCTTCGGGCCCCTCCGACTGAACCCGCACGACGACGGCCCCGTCGGCGCGTTTCTCGATCGAGAGACGCTCGTCGGGAATCGAGTTCGGTTCGGACTTGGTGGGCATCGCAATCGCGGCGCGGAGGTGGCCGAGCGGAAATCCATGACTGGACCGATCATTCAAAGTATGCCAGCGACGACGATCGAATGCCACTCAGGGGAAACGCCGTGGTTTCCGCAGTCGGTGGCGATGCGGGTGCTTTGACACCCCGCGAAATCGCCGGGTATGATCGACGTTTTGCCCAAAACTGCTTTCGGGGAGCACCGACCGTCATGATGCCGTATGCGTCGCTGGCCGACGATTTCTACGTCAACATGAACCTGGCGACGGAGATGGAACTCCCCTCTCAGAGGGAGACCATCCTCCAATACTTCGAGCAGGTTCAGCGCCGCTATCCCACGATGCGGAAGTTCTATTGCCGCGACAATCGCGACTACGTGCTCGAGGAGGACAAGGAACAGGGGCGCTACCGCTGGGCCGCCGTGGAGACGCGGCGGTTGTGCTCCGGCCAGGTGAACCCCGGCTCCCTGGACGAGGCGGTCGACCAGCACCGTCTGGTGCTCGACCTGGCGCCGGCGTTTCTCTCGGTCAGTCCGCTCGACTGCGAGGCGCTCGATGTGCTGTTCGGTTTCGACTTCGCGTTTCGTGGCAACCACAATGCGCTGGTGGCCGAGGCGCTGGGGGTGGCGCCGGGGTTCGAGCGGTTTGCCGACCTGCCCGGGGCCAAGGTGATCAACTGCGAACCGTCGCTCACGCTGGCAATGGATGAGGAATGCCGGACGCAGGTTCGGATCGGCATGGAGACCCGCACCAACGCCTTCCAGGTGCGGACCGGGGAGTTCAACGAGGAGCAACTCAGCGTCTACGTGACGGCGCGGCAGTATGGCAGCATCGACCCCGACACGACCTACGTCGCGGCCCTCGACCGCCTGGCCCGCCTGGCCCGGGAAGTGGTCGATTCCTGCGTGGTCGAACAGATCCTCAAGCCGCTGGCGCGGACCATCTCGCTGAGGTGAGCTGAACCGGATGGAGCTGATGCGAGGGCCGATCAGCGGCCCTTGCCCCCTTCACCGCGGCCCGAACGGGAGCGGGCCGCGAGGTTGCCCGCGATCACGATCCCGATCGCTTCCACCCAACTGGGAACGTCGAGCACGCTCGTGAGCCCGCTCTCGGCGAGCACCCCGTCGTCCTCCGCCGGGGCACGGGGCCGGGCATCGGAATCGCGGGCGGCTTCCTCGACGCCGAGGAACTCGAGCCCCTCGTCATCCTCCTCGTAGCGGCCCGAAACCGGTGCGAAGTCGCTCCGCCGGCCCCGGGAACTGCGGGAGTCGTCCTTGCGGCGACGATCCCGGCGGTCACCCGCCGGCTCCCGCCGCTCGCTCGAGGATCCGGTTCGGCGGCCCTCGCCACCTTCGCGGCCCGAGCGGCGTCGACGCCGTCCGCGACCCCGCTTCTCGCCTTCACCACGGCCGCCCTCGGCGGCACCCGGTCGAGGCCGAGCCTCCGCGTTCGTGACCGGGCGGCTTCCGTAACTTGCCGGGAGCGGCTCGTCGTCGAGGTTGTCACCCTGGCTGCCGGCCTGCGCCGGAGCGCGATCACCGCGATCGCCCCCGTCAGCGTCGCGGGATCGTCCCCGGCCGCGTCCGCCGCGCCGGCCGCGCCGGCGCCGCTTCCGCGGCCGGTCGCCATCCTCGCCCTCGGCAGCTTCCCGCCGCGGGGCCGGCCCATCGCCGTCGCCGGCGGGTTCGGACCCGTCCAGATCCCGGTCGTCGTCGGGGAACGGCCCGCGACCGGGATCTCGCTCGACGCGATCCGAACCGCGGTCGCCCGGCCAGGCATCGTCGTCGTCGGTGTTACGGTCGCCGGCCGCCGTGACGCGCCGGGGGCGGTCATCGAGGCCGACGGGCTCGCGCTCGTCCCGCCGGCGCTCGGGGCCTCGTTCGGCGGAGCCGCTCTCGCCGTCCCGTCGGCGCCCGCGCCCGCCGCGCCGGCCGCGTCGGCGACGGCGTTGGCCCGAACCCTCGTCGGTTTCGCCGGCCTCGCCCTGCCGCTGACGGGGCGGCCGCGGCGCGCGATCATCGTCGCTGCCCGACTCGGCCCGCGTCTCCCCTGAGGCGACCGGCTCGACTCGCTCGCGGTTGGCCTCCCGCGGAGGACGGCGGGCCTCATCGTCCGATCGACCGCGGTCATCGGCTCGACCCCGGCCCGTGGCTGGGGCCGCCGGCCGCGCCGGGGGTGCCTGGTCGCGCCCAGCCACGCCGAGTTCGGCAGCGAGGGAATCCCAGTCGCCGGACGCAGGCGGGGCGGCGGGCCGACGGGCCGGCGGCCGCTCGCGGCTCTGCGGAGGCGTGGCCGGCCGCTCGGGGCGGGCGGGCTTGTCGTCGGAAGGGGCGGCGCCGAGCGATTCGGCGAGGGAATCCCAGGGATCGGAGGAGGCGTGGTCGGCCATGGTGTCCTGCGGGGCGGAGGATCGGGCGGCCGGCCCGCGGCTGGCGGGCGACGGCCTTCATCCCGGCAGAATACACCACCCGGCCCCCGCCCGGCGAGCCGCGGCCGTGATGGCCGCGGTCGCCGCGGTTTGGGTCAGGGCAAGAACGGCTGGATCGAGCGGATCATGCTGCCGTTGTCGGCCACCTCGAACAGCGGCCGGTAGGGGCTCGCCAGGCTGCGGCGGGAGCGGCCCGCCGGATACCAGACGACGTTGACCGCCACGTTCCAGGCCGAAGGCGAGAAGCTCGTCACGCTGCCGGTCCCATCGAAGTCGATCGTCTGGCTGCGGCCCGGGATCACGTAGGTGAAGGTGCCCTCGAGGGCCAGCGACTTGTGCATCGGAGCCCGCACGAGCGTCCCGACGATGCCGTCGCCCTCGCCGGTGCCGCCGCCCCAGAACTTCCACTCGTTCGCGTCGCCGAACTGAACCCGGTAGAAGCCGGTGTACAGGTCGAGGGTGCTGGCCACGGCGCCCACGCGCTGCACGGGGCCGAAGAAGGAGTTCTGGTCGCCGATGTTGGAAGCCCCCCAGAAGCCCAGTTCGTGGTAGCCCCAGACGTAGCTGAGCTCGTAGCGGAGCTGCGACACGTCGGTGTTGTCGAACCAGCTGTCGTGGAGGTAGTCGTAGACCGCCCCGCCCTGGAGGCCGCGGCCCTCGAAGGCCCGCGTGAAGAAGCCCGTCGTGACGAACTGCTGGTCGCGGGCGTTCTTGCCGAGCGTCGTGGTGCCGACCTCGATGGTGGCGGGCTGGAAGTTGGTCTGCGTGCCCCGCCAGCCGATCTGCCAGCCCACGCCGAAGGCGTTCCAGAACGGCATCGACCAGTTGAGGTACTCGTTGGTGCCGAAGTTGCCGTTGATGCCCAGGTCGGTGGCGTTGGTGAAGGCCGTGATGCCGGCGCTGGCCGTGAAGTCGCGGTACCACCTCCAGCCGTAATAGGGCCGGCCGAACCGCCGCAGCCAGGCACAGATCCGGCCGTCGTGGTGCCGCATTCCCAGCAGGTCTTCCTCATCCTCGCAGGCATAGGGGTCGTCGTAGAAGCTCTCGACGTGCAACTGCGTCGGGTATTCGCCCATCAGCAGTCCGCCGTCGACGGCCGGATCGCCCGCGAACTCGGGGCCCGTCTCGCCGCCGTACTCGCCGCCATAGTCCCCGGGCAGTTCGATTCCCGGGCCGATCTCCTCGACGTCGTTCATGGGCGGCTGGCCGTCGGGCGGGGACGGCAGCCGCGGGGCCGGCGCGCCCGGCTCCGCCGAACGGGGTGCCGCTTCGGTGGGCGTGGCCTCGCTGGGAGCCTGCCGCATCACCGAGGGAATGCCGTCGACGTTCATCGCGAGCCGCTCGGGACGGCCGGACGCCGCGGCGCGGCCCACGTCATAGCGCGGGGCGAGGCCGCCTCCGAGCCGGTCGTCACCGAGGGCGGCCCGGTCGGCCGCGGCCCGCATGGCCTGGGCCTGCTGCCCCTCCGGCGCCAGGATCGGCCGGCTGGCCGGGCCCCGGGGAGTCCGCATGATCGGCATGCCGAGCACGGCATCGGGACTGCCAGGATCGTAGAAGTTCTTCCAGGCATCGCCGAGGCTCGGCAGCGCGGCCTGCGGCGGCTGACGGCGCGGCGGCACATAGGGCGCCTCGCGCACGACGGTCGGCCGGGAGGCGACCGGCGGAACGCCGTCGGGCAGGCGCACGCTCGCGGCCGGGGCCGAGACGGCGGGCGACTCGATCGCCGGTTCGGCCGGCGGCGCGACCGTTTCTCCGACGGGCCTGCCCGCGCGATGCGGAGTCCACTTCAGTTCGGTGGCGTCGGCTGCGGTCGCCGGTTCCTGGGCCGCGAGGGGCGGGACCGCCGCCAGCATCAGGGCGCCGAGGGCCGTGAGAGCCGTCAGAGCCGGGTGGATCGAACTGCGTGCCGCGGTCATGGCCGTCACCTCCGGGTTCGGGATTCCGCCGGCAAGCGTGGGCCGGGGGAGTCCGCTCAATCCGTAGAGGTATCGGCACCGGCACTCGCGGAACTTCCGCCAAAATCGACGCGATCGGCAGCGGCTTCCCCAGTTGCCCGGTCAGCCGCGGCGGCGGGGTGAATCGAGGGCCTGGGCAAGATCGGCAATCAGGTCGGATTCGTCCTCGATGCCGCAAGCGAGGCGGACCATGTTGTCTGGGATGCCGAACGAGGCCCGGTCCTCCGGGGAGTAGTTCCAGTAGCTCATCACCAGCGGCTGCTCGATCAGCGACTCCACGCCTCCGAGGCTCGGCCCGATCCGGGGGATGGTCGCGGCGTCGATCACCGCGGCCGTCTCTCGCCAGTCGGCCGGGCCGCCGTCGGCTCCCTTGATGAAGAAGGTGACCAGGCCGCCGCAGCCGCGGAGCGTGCGGGCTGCGACCTCGTGGCAGGGATGGCTCTCGAGCCCCGGATAGAGCACCCGCTCGACCCGCGGATGACCCTCGAGGAACCGGGCCACCGCGAGGCCGTTGGCGTTGTGCCGCTCCATCCGCAGGGCCAGCGTCTTGAGGCCGCGCTCCAGCAGGTAGGCGTTGTGGGGCGAGTTGATGCCCCCCATGATGCCCCGCAGGTTCCGCACCGGCTCGAGCCGTTCCGCGGAGCCGATCACGGCGCCGGCGAGCAGGTCATTGTGGCCGCAGAGATACGTGGTGGCCGAGTGGAGCACGAAGTCGACGCCCGCATCGAGCGGCAGGAGGTTGTAGGGGGTGCAGAGCGTGGCGTCGATCATGGTCGCCACACCGTGGCGGCGGCCGATGGCGGCGAACCGCTCCACGTCGATCACGCTCAGGTGGGGATTGGTGGGCGACTCGCTGATCAAAAACTTCGTCCGCGGCCCGATCGCCGCCTCCATCGCCGCATAGTCGCAGGTGGGAACCTCGCGATAGGAGACGCCGAACCGCGTCAGGTGCTTGCGGCAGAACTCACGGCTGCGGTGGTAGCACTCGTCGAAAAACACGATCTCGTCGCCCTCGCTCACATGGGCCATGAGCACGCCGACGAAGGCCGCCATCCCGGTGGCAAAGAGCACGCCCGCCTCGCCCCGCTCGAGTTCCGCCAGTTTCCGTTCGACCACCCGCTCGCCGGGATTGCCGTAGCGGCCGTATTCCTCGCGGGGCTCGTCCTGCTCCAGGTAGTCGATCACCGCCTGGGTGTCGGCGAAGGTGTAGGTGCTGGCCGCGAAAATGGGGTCGGTGATCGAGCAGCCGGGTTTCTGCCGCGCCTCGCCGGCGTGAACGGCCGTGGTGGACGGCCCGGGAGAGGCATCGCCCGCGGCGCGGCCGCGGTCTGCGGACGGCTCGGGAGCGGGGCGGGCAAGCATGCGCGGGATCCCTGCGGACGGCTGACTGCGATGGAAACGAGTGTAGTCGTGCCTCGCAGAGGCGGCAATAATGAGGCCCTTCTACCGGAAGGCCTCATGCCCCGCTCCCGCTCGCCCGCTGCCACCCCCGCCCCCGCCTCCCGGTCGCTCTGGCCTCCGCGCCGCGTGCTCGTGAGCATCGCCTCGCTCGTCGCCGCCACGGCGCTGGTGCGGGCCGGGTTGCTCGAGCGGGTGGTGGGCAGCATCGTCGATCAGGCGGTGCGAAACATCATCACGCTGATCCTCTGCTTCGCGGCGGCCGTCTCGCTGGTGCTCTGGTTCCTGCGGGAGAGCGGCCATGCGGCCTGGCTCAAGCGGGTGGTCGGCTACGGCCTCTTGGCCGCCGTGCTCGTGGCGGTGGCGACCCTGCGGATCGAGCGGGTCAGCGGCGACCTGGTGCCCGAACTGCGGCCGCGGTGGCTGCCCTCCCGCGACCGTCTGCTGCCGAACGTGGCGGGGGCACCCGCAGCGGCCGGGGCGTGGGCGCCGACGCCGGGTGACTTTCCCCGCTTCCTCGGCCCGGCGGGCACGGCCGCGCTGGACGCGCCCGCCCTCGACCCCGATTGGGAGGCCCGGCCGCCGCGGCTCGCGTGGCGGCAGCCGATCGGCGCCGGTTGGAGCGGCTTCGCGGTCTGCGGCGATCACGCCGTCACGCTCGAGCAGCGGGGCGACGAGGAACTCGTCTCGTGCCGCTCGTTCGCGACGGGCGAGCCCCTCTGGGCAGTGCCCGCGCGGACCCGGCACGAGACGGTGCTCGGAGGCG
>JBJTPO010000061.1:0-2718 GCA_046075145.1 Planctomycetota bacterium | reverse complement strand
GGTATAGTTCGGAAGTCGGGCGACCAGTCCGATTCCCCAATACAACAGGCTCTCGTCAGCGGCTGTTCCCCCCCCAAAGACCCACACTTCGATAGCCGCTATCGGCCCCGTGGCTCCCCAGCCGCGGGGCCTTTTCTTTCGGGCCTGCCGTTCCGGCGGGAATGGCGCCCTCGAGCGGCTTCGGCCGCGGTGCGTCGCCGCCGCCCCCTGGGTTCGCTACCATACGCGACTTCCGATTCCGTTTCGCCCGCTCTCCACCCCCCTGAAAGCCATGGCCGCCTCCACGCCGTCCGACCCGTTTTCCGCCCGCCGCACGTTCGAGACCGGCTCCGGGCCCGCCACGCTCTACCGCCTGCGGGCCCTGGACGACGCGGGGGTCACCGACACGTCGCGGCTGCCCTACTCGATCCGCATGGTGCTCGAGGCACTGCTGCGGACCTGTGACGACTACGAGGTCACGGAACGGGACATTCGGGCGCTGGCCACCTGGAAGGCCGCAGCGCCCGCCGAGGTGGAGATCCCCTTCAAGCCGGCCCGCGTCGTCCTCCAGGACTTCACCGGCGTGCCGTGCGTCGTGGATCTGGCCGCGATGCGGGCCGCGATGCGGCGGCTCGGCGGCGACCCCAAGCGGATCAATCCGCTCGTGCCCGTCGACCTCGTCATCGACCACTCGGTGCAGGTCGACTACTTCGGCTCCGACGACGCCCTGGAAAAAAACGTCGCGATCGAGTTCGAACGCAACGCCGAGCGGTATGCCTTCCTGCGCTGGGGCCAGCAGGCCTTCCGCAATTTCCGCGTCGTCCCGCCGGCGATCGGCATCGTCCATCAGGTGAACCTCGAATACCTGGCCGGCGGCGTCTTTTTGCGCGATGATCCGGCCGCCCCGGGTGGCCCGCGGGTCGCCGTGCCCGATACGCTCGTCGGCACCGACAGCCATACGACGATGATCAACGGCCTGGGCGTGGTGGGCTGGGGCGTGGGGGGCATCGAGGCCGAGGCCGTGATGCTCGGGCAGGCGCTGTCGCTGCTGCTTCCGGAGGTGGTGGGGTTCGAACTTACCGGCCGGCTGCCCGCCGGGGCCACCGCCACCGACCTCGTGCTCACCGTCACCGAGATCCTGCGGAAGGCAGGCGTGGTTGGAAAGTTCGTCGAGTTTTTTGGCGCCGGCCTGGACCACATGCCGCTGGCCGACCGGGCCACGATCGCCAACATGGCCCCCGAATACGGGGCCACGATGGGCTTCTTCCCGATCGACGACGAGACACTCCGCTACCTCCGGCTCACCGGCCGGCCGGCCGAGCAGGTGACGCTCGTCGAGCGGTATATGAAGGAGCAGGGCATGTTCCGCACGGCGGCGGCCCCGACCCCCGAGTTCACCACCCGCCTCGGGCTCGACCTCGCGAGCGTGGTGCCGAGCCTGGCCGGCCCCAAGCGGCCGCAGGACCGGGTCGCGCTCTCCGCTGTCAAGCAGACCTTCGCCGAGTCGCTCACGGCGCCCACGGCCAACCGGGGCTTCGCGCTCGAAGGCGATGCCCTCCGCCGGACGGGGAGCGTGCAGACGAACGGCCATGCCGAACCCATCGGCCACGGGGCCGTCGTGATCGCCGCGATCACCAGCTGCACCAACACGAGCAACCCCGACGTGATGGTGGCCGCGGGGCTCGTGGCCCGGAAAGCGGTGGCGCAGGGGCTGGCCACCAAGCCGTGGGTGAAGACGAGCCTGGCCCCCGGCAGCCGCGTGGTCACCGACTACCTGTAGAAGTCGGGGCTGGCGAAGGATCTCGACGCGCTCGGCTTCGAAACGGTGGGCTACGGCTGCACCACGTGCATCGGCAACTCGGGGCCGCTGCCCGAGCCGGTCGCCAAGGCCGTGACGGAAGGGGATCTCGTGGCCGCCGCGGTGCTCTCGGGCAACCGCAACTTCGAGGGCCGCGTGAACCCGCTCGTGAAGGCCAACTGGCTGGCGAGCCCGCCGCTGGTGGTCGCCTACGCCCTGGCCGGCACCACCGACATCGATCTGGCCACCGAGCCGCTCGGCACCGGCCGCGACGGCCAGCCCGTGTATCTTCGCGACATCTGGCCCACCCGCGACGAGGTGCAGCGCACCGTGGCCGCGAGCGTCGGGCCCGAGCAGTTTCAGCGCCGCTACGGCAACGTCTGGCAGTCGAACGAGCGGTGGAACGCCGTGCCGACGAGCTCCGGCGAACTCTACGAATGGGATGCCAAGAGCACCTACATCCAGGAGCCGCCGTTCCTTGCCGAGATCAGCCGTGAGCCGAAGGCGCCGACGAGCGTCCGCGGGGCCCGGGTGCTGCTCGCGCTCGGCGACAGCGTGACCACCGACCACATCTCGCCCGCCGGCAGCATCGCGAAAAAAAGCCCGGCGGGAAGCTACCTCGTCGAGCACGGCGTGCCGCCGGAAGACTTCAACAGCTACGGGGCCCGGCGCGGCAACGACCGCGTGATGACCCGGGGCACGTTCGCCAACATCCGGATCCGCAACCTGCTCGTGCCCGGCACGGAAGGGGGCGTGACCCGGCTCCTGCCCGGCGGCGAGGTGATGCCGGTCTACGATGCGGCGCTGAAGTATCGCGAGCAGGGAACGCCGCTGGTGGTGCTGGCCGGCACCGAATACGGCACCGGCAGTTCCCGCGACTGGGCGGCCAAGGGCACGATGCTGCTCGGCGTGCGGGCGGTGCTGGCCGCGAGCTTCGAGCG
>JBJTPO010000060.1:0-4449 GCA_046075145.1 Planctomycetota bacterium | reverse complement strand
GCGAGCGCCGCCGCGTCGGGGGCGCGGGCGGTGAGCTGCTCGAGCAGTGCGACCTCCCGCGGCCGCCACCGCGCCGCCACGCGGGGGGCCGCCGGTCGTTCCCGCGCCGCAAGCGCCGCCGGAGCCGCCGCCGCCGGCGTCGTTTCGCTCACCGCCTGCACGGGGCCGGTGCTGTCGGCCGTCGCCGTTGCCTCCGCGGGGCTCACGTCGGCCTGCCGGCTCGGTGCATCGCGATCGGCGGGCGTGGCCGCGGTGTCGCGGCCCCGGGTGGGCTCGATCCGGGCGGGCGACGGCGCGACGGCCGGCTGCTCCTCGGCGGGCCGCTCGTCGCGGTCCGCCACGTTCCGCTCGTTCGGTCGCTCGCGCGGCTCCGTCGGTCGGGCCGCCGGGGGCGTGACGGCCAGGTCGAGTGGCCGCTCGTGAGCCGGCTTCTCGGCGGCGGGGGAGCGGGGCACCTGGAGCGGGAAGTCGGCTGCCGGCCGCTTGGGCTTCTTCGGCGCGCTGGCCTTGAGCGACTCCGGCGAGGGCCCTTGGAGGTCGAGCCGCGAGGCGGAGAGCCCGCCGAAGAGCAGCATGTGGAGCGCGCAGCTCGCGGCCGCGGCGCGGGCGAGCCGGCGCCGATACGAGCTGCCGTGATCCGCTGCCTCGTCGGCCATCACCGCGTCTCCATCCAGGCCGCCCCTGTCGGGGCCGACACCCTGGTCACTCCTCGGCGGCCGACTGCACCTGGTAGTCGTCGATCCCGGCCCGCACGCAGGCGTCCATCGCCGCCACCACGAACTTGTGGGCCGTCTCCTCGTCGGCCCGCAGGATCACCGTCTGCCGCTGGGGATTGTCGGCGGCCGACTGTACGAGCAGGTCGGTCAGCTCCTCGAGCCGCACCGGCCGGGCGCCGGCGTAGTAGTTGCCGGCCCGGTCGATGTTGATGACGAACTCCCGGGGCCGGCTCGTGAGCGGCTTGGCGGCCGAGGCCTGCGGCAGGATCACGTCGATCGCGCGGTCGGCCTCGTCGAGCTTGCTCGCCACGAGGAAGAAGATCATCAGCAGGAACACGATGTCGATCATGGGCGTCATTTCGAGACCCATGCCGAGGCGTCCCTTGTCGATCTTCACACTCATCGCACCGGGCTCCGGATGCAGGGCTGGGGGAACGGGGCGCGGGGGCTGGGGGACGGCACGCGGGCCTTAGGAATGGGGCGCGGCCGGACGGGCGACCACGGTACGGGCCGCGGCCGGCGGCGGGCTGGCGGCGAGCTGGGCGGGCGTCACGCGGCCCTTGCCCTCGAATCGTTCGAGGTGCGGCAGCACCCCATCGACCACCTCGTCCACCGCGCGGAAGCCCTTCAGGATCCGTCCCTCCAGGAAGTGCGCGATCATGGCCGCGGGGATCGCCACGCACAGCCCGGCGAAGGTGGTGATCAGGGCCACGTAGATGCCCTGGGCCAGTTCGGCGGCCCGGTTGGCACCCGCCTCGAGGTTGGCCGTGGTGTAGAAGGCGAGGATCATGCCCTGCACCGTGCCGAGCAGCCCGCGCAGTGGCGTGACGGTGACGGCCAGGGTGATCGGCCGGACGTTGGCGTAGAGCTTCGAGGCCTCCCGCTCCTTCTCGACCTCCACGGCCCGTTCCATCTCGGGCAGCGGCCGGCCGGTCTTCTCGAGCAGTGACTGGACAACGCGGCTGGCCACCGAGGGGTGGTCGGTGCACAGCCGGTAGGCGAGCCGCGGATCGAACCGGCCCTCCTCCAGGTCGGCCAGCTCGCGGGCCAGTTCCGGCGGCACGAACCTTCGCTGCCGCAGCGCGATCAGCCGTTCGAGCCCGAAGGTGACGACCACCAGCGACATCGCTACGATCGGCCACATCAGCAGGCCGCCGGCCAGGAACAACTGCCAGAGCGTCTGGACGCGATCGAGACTCATGAGGGGGCTCCCGTGGAGGCCGGCTTGGGGGACGAGCCCGCGGGCAGGGCTTCGAGCCGCTTGCGGGCGGCGGGCACCTGTTCGCTGTCGGGGTAGCGATCGACCAGTTCAGCGTAGAGCTTGCGGGCTTGCTCGGCCTGACCGAGCACCTCGAAGCAGCGGGCCGCCTCGAAGGTGGCCTGGGCCTGCCAGGGATGGAAGGCCGCCGGCGCCGCGTGCTCGCCGAAGCCGTAGGCCGTCTTGAAGAAGGCCTTGATCGCCTCCTTGTGGTTGCCCTGCTCGAAGAGCAGCTCGCCCTCCATCATCTGGCCGCGGGCGGCGAGCGGGGTGCGGGGGCCCGCGGCGATCGCGCGGTAGGCGGCGAGCGCCTCGTCGAGCTTGCCGAGGTTCTGCCGCGCCCAGGCGGCGGCGTAGCGGGCTTCGGGGGCACGGGGCGAGTCGGGGTCGGCGGTCAGCAGCCGCTCCGCGAACGCCAGGCTCTCGTCCCACCGTTCGCGGGCCGCGGCCGATTCCGCCGCCCGGATGAAGGCCAGCCCGCGGATCGCCTCGGACGAGAGTTTGGCCGGGTCGGCGAGCGCCTTCGCCAGCGCCTTGGCGGCTTCGTCGGGCTTGCCGAGCGAGGCGAACGCGTCGCCGAGCAGCGCGGCCGCGTCGGCGGCCAGTGGGCCGTCGGGCGTTGCGGCGAGTTGCGCGGCGAAGGCCTCGGCGGCGGCCGCCTGATCCTTCCGCATCAGATGCGTCCAGCCGAGCTTGTGCCGCGCCTGTTCCGCGATCGGCGCCAGGTCGGCCTCGGTGCCGGCGGCGGCGATCGCCGCGCGGTAGGCCTCGGCTGCCGCGGGCCAGTCTTCCGCGGCCCAACGCCGCTCCGCGAGTTCGAGCCAGGCGTCGGCCGCATAGCCGCTCTGGGGAAACCGCTTCACGAGGTCGGCGAAGGCCCGAGCAGCGTCCTCCTGATTGCCGGCGCGGGCGAGCGCCAGGCCCATCTCGAACACCGCCCGATCCGCGGCGGGGAAATCGGGCCGTTCGGCCAGCAGCTTGTGGAACGTGGCGGCTGCCTGGGCGTGGTTGTCGCCGCCGGCCAGGCAGAGCGCCTGGAGAAACCGCGCCTCGGCGACGGCGGCGGCGTCGAGCTTCTTGCCGAGGCCGCCGGCGGTGGCCAGCAGCCGCTCGCAGTCGGCCAGACCACCGGCGAAGTCGCCCGACTGCTGGCGGGCGTCGGCGCGGGCGAGCAGGCCGGAGGCGGCGGGGGTGGAGTCGGGGTGTTTCTCGATCAGCTCCGACCAGGCCTTGGTCGCCTCGGCCAGCCGCCCCTGCGCCTCGTGGCTCCAGCCGATGTCCAGCCGCGCCCAGGGGGCACGGGGGCCGTCGGCCTTGATCGCGAGCGACTTGGAGAAGGCCTGGATCGCCCCCTCGTGGTCACCTGCCTGCCGCCGGAGCGTGCCCAAACGATACCAGGCCACGTCGGCGGAGGTTCCCTCGGGAAACTCCTGCGTGAGCCGCTCCGCCGTGGCCAGCGCGGCCTTGGCGTCGCCCTGTTCCTGCTGGGCCCGCACGGCCAGTAGCAAGGCCTCGTCGCGCCGCGGCCAAGCGGGATGAGCCTTGCCGAGCGCGGCGAGGATCGTGGCGGCCTCGGCCGGCTTGCCGAGTTCCACGAGCGCCGTCGCATCGAGAAACATCGCTTCCGCCTGAACCGCGCCGGCGAGCTTGGGCGTGGCGGCGGCAAGCGCCGCATGCGCCTCCTGCCACCTGCTCGCTGCGGCATGCGCCATGCCCTCACGGAACTGCCAGGTGGGCCGCTTCGGTGACTCGGGCGCGGCCGTGATCAACTCGCGATAGGCGGCTGCGGCCTCGGCCCGCTTGCCGGTCGCGAGCAGGGCCTCGGCCTTGATCGCGCGGACATCGGCGACGGCGTCGGGAGCGGCCCCGGCGGCATGCTTCGTGAGGAACGTGTCGGCCCGCGCGAGCGCGTCGGCCGGCTTGCCGGCCTGCAGGAGCGCCAGCGCCGCCATGGAGGTGGCCGGAGCTGCCGCGGGCGCGGCAGGATAGCGGTCGGCCACCGTGACGAAGGCGGCGATCGCATCAGCGCCGCGGCCGGGCAGCGCCCAGAGCGCGTCGGCCTTGTCGAGCGCGAGGGCCGCCACGGTGGTCTGGTCGGCCTGCTTGTCTTCGGCGGCGGCGGCCAGCGCCTTGCCGGCCACGTCGAGGGCGGCCTCGGGCCGTTTGGCGTCGAGTTCCACGAGCGCGAGCCGATGGGCCGCATCGAACTTCAGGGGGCCGCCCGCGTCGGCCGCGGTGGCGAGCCACGTGCGGGCCTCGTCGATCCGACCGGCCTCGGCGAAGGCGCGGCCGGCCATCAGGGCGGCCCGGGTCGTGCGGGCGTCGGGCTTGCCGGCGGCGAGCTTTGCGAACGCCTCCGCCGCCCCGGCCCAGTTCTTCTGCGCCCAGCGGGCGTCACCGAGCCGGTCGAGCGCGTCGGTGGCCCGCGGCCCGGTGTCGGCGGCCAGCGGCGCGACGATCCGCTCGGCGTCGGCG
>JBJTPO010000059.1:0-3871 GCA_046075145.1 Planctomycetota bacterium | reverse complement strand
TGCCCCGGCGGCAATGGCTGCCAGGCCGGCGTCGCACCCCCGGCGGGCTGGGCGACAAACCCCGCGGCCCCCCCCTGCCCCGTGCCGGTCCAGGCCGCCGCCGATTGGACCCCTTCCCACATCGCCTGGAGAGGCGACGCGACCGGGCCGGCGGCCTGCGGAGGGGGCATCATGCCGGCGGGCTTCCGCAACTCGTCCTCGAAGCGATCGACGAACGGCTTCACCGTCTCGACCACGTCGGGGGGCAGCACCTGGTCGGCTCGCACGATCAGCTCGGCCACGAGCCTGCCGCTGCGGCTGCCGACGATCTGGTCTCGGTATCCGGGTGCGAGCGTGACCGAGAAGAACGTCACCACCACGCACAAAAGCATCCCCTTGGCCAGCCCGAGCAGAAGGCCCAGCTGGTGATCGAAGGAGGACAGCTGAACGGTCTTGATGAGCCCCGAGACGACACTGAAGGCGAGCCAGACGCCGAGCGATGTCGCGACGTAGAGCGCGAGCATCGCCACCAGGCGGTTCCAGGGAGCCTGGCTGCCGAAAAACGGGGCCAGCGGCCCGCCGAACCGCAGGGCGACCGCGGCGCTGGCCGCGATGCCGGCGATCCATGCCAGCTGCCACACCATGCCCTTGAAGTAGCCCAGCACCGCGGCGGCCGCCAGGATGCCGAGCATCACGAGGTCGTAGCCTTCGATCGCCATCTCCCGAGCCGCCTCCGGGGTGTTGCTGCCAGGTGGGCCGGGGAGTGTAGGTTCGGAGCCACGCTCAGCGAAGGGCAGATCGGGCCGCAAAAACGCCGTAAGCCCGATCTCGAGCACACGCGCCACAAACACCCCACAAGCCCCAGCCCGCCCAAGGCCCTCGCTCCACGACACGGCCGCCGGCGCTTCCGGGCCCCTCGCTTCTCCAAACGCCCCAGCCTCGTCGTGGCGAGATCAGGGGCTGCCCGACTTTCCGCCAGACCTACCGACCGCGCCGTTCCGGCGGTGCAGGGGAGCCCCCACGCCAGTTCCTGACGCCTGGCAGCCGAACTGACGATATGGACGTTGAGTCTGCCTGAACCGGGGCCTTGGGCCCGGGGTCGGTCGGAGGCGGCGTCGGCAGGGCCGGAAGGGAATCCGGCCTGCGCGGGGCCGCGTGGGGGATGACTGCTCCGTGCCCGGATTCCGCGTGCACATCACCGGTTCGTCGATCGTGGGCGCTGGCTACGGGCTGGCCGCCTGGTACGTCGGCGACATGCACCCCATGACCTGCGCGCTCGGAGCCGGCCTCTGCAGCGTGGCCGGCATGATGCCCGACCTCGACAGCGGCCCGGGCATCCCGCTGCGGGAGAGCGTGGCCTTCGCTGCCGCCGTCGTGCCGCTGATGATGATCCACCGGCTTCAGCACGCCGGCCTGCCGCTCGAGGCGATCATCGTGGCGGGAGCCGCGATCTACCTGGCCATCCGGTTCGGGATGTCCTGGCTGCTGAAACACTACGCGGTCCACCGCGGCATGTTCCACAGCCTGCCCTCGGCGGCGATCGCAGGGCAGGTCACGTTCCTGGCCTTCGCCTCCGAGGAGCCGCTGCGCCGCTACTTTGTCTCGAGCGCCGTCGTGCTCGGATTCCTCACCCACCTCGTGCTCGACGAGATCTGGAGCGTGAAACTGGGGATGTTCGGGCCGAAGTTCAAGAAATCGTTCGGGACGGCGCTGAAGTTCCACGGCCCGGTGCTCTGGCCGAACCTGCTGACCTACGCCCTGGCCCTGGCGCTCGGGGCGCTGGCCGCCGGCGACGCGGCCTGGACTGAGAACCTGGCGAACGTCCGGCAACAGATGGAGCAGGCCGCGAGGCCCTACCAGCAGTTGCAGCAGCCGCAGTGGCAGTACCGTCGCTAGCGTGCCTCGCGCCGGTCGGCCGGGTGGTTCACGATCCTTGCCCCGACGGCCGGCACAGGGGATCATGACCGCCTGCCACTCCTGGGCCCCCCGATGAACCTGCTCGCGGCCGTGCTGCCGGCCACCGTCCCCTCCGCCGCTACGCTCGGCGTCTATCTGCTGCTCATCGCCCTGGCGGCGATCGCAGGGGGCTCGTCCGTGGCATTTTTGTCACTCGGCCACCGCACCATGCAGGTGCTGCTCTCGTTCACCGGCGGGGTGCTGCTGGGCGTCGGCCTGCTGCACCTGCTCCCCCACGCCGCGCTCGAACTCGCCGGCGACATCGACGTGACCATGGGCTGGGCACTGGCGGGGTTCGTGGCCATGTTTCTCCTGGAGCGGGCCTTTCACGGCCACGCCCACCATGCGGCCGACTCGGCCTGCGACCACGAGCACGACGGCCACCAGCACGGGCATCACCACCACGGCCATCGGGCCCCGGCGGCGGCCCGCGGCCCGTGGGCCTGGTGCGGCGCGTTCGCCGGCCTCGCTCTTCACAGCCTCGCCGACGGGGCCGCGCTGGCCGCCTCGGTCGGCGCCGACGCGGCCCATGGCGCCGGGCAACTGGCCGGCGTGGCCACGTTTCTGGCGATCCTGCTTCACAAGCCGCTCGATGCCGCGATCATCGCGGCGCTGATGACGGAGGCGGGCGCATCCCGCGGCCTGCGGCTGGCCGCCATCGTCGCCTACGCCCTGATCGTGCCGCTCGGGGCGATCTCGTTTCTCGTGAGCCTGCCGCTGTTCGGCGGCCAGCAGGCGGCGGTGCTCGGCGTGGCGCTGGCCGTCGCCGGAGGCGCGTTCGTGTGCATCGCGGCCGCCGACCTTCTTCCCGAGGTGCAGTTTCACACGCATGACCGGCTGCTCCTGACCACGGCGCTGGCGCTGGGGTTGGCGATGGCCTGGGGCATCACGGTGGCCGAGCGCTCGTCGCACGGCCACTCCCTGCACGACCACGGCTCCGCCCCGGCCGCGGCCACCCCGCGGCCGATCTGATCCACGTCCTCGATCAGCCCCCGACGTCGAGCCCGCGGGCGGTGCGCTCGCGCCGCACCGCGACCATGACCTCCTCGATCAACTCGTGCTGGCCACGGATCGCCGGCAGCTGGGCCTGAAAGCACCAGGCGATCACGGCCGCCAGGCCGATGCCGCCGATCAGGTGCCAGCTCACCCATTCCCGGCTGCCCGCCGCCAGCCCGCCCCCGGGATCGGCCGCGCCGCCGAGCGCGACGATGCCCACCATCGAGAGCATCCCGATCACGGCGAAGGGAAACGCACCCCGCTTGAGCCGTTTGCTGCGGTCGACGAGCGCGGCATCGAGCCCGTAGGTCTCGACCACCTCCCGGCACCAGCGACCGGTGCCGATGAAGTAGGTCACGGCGATGCTGTTGACCAGGAGCACGACCAGGGCGGTGAACATCCCGGAGAGGCGGTGCACGGTGCCCCACCGGAGCGCGACTGGGTCGGTCGCGTCGTGCTGGTCGCCCATCCAGAGGCCGAGCCCGGCCGTGGCCGCCAGCAGGGCGACGGCGAGGAGCGACGCACGGGCGAACGTCTTTTCCATGAGCAGGGGGTTGGAACTGCGGGGCGGTGGGCTGGTGGGGAGTCGAGCGACGGAGGCGTGCGGAGTCCGGTCGCGGCGGGCGACACCCTTCCAATCCGCGGCCTTCCCTCTCGTTATAGCCTGACCGAAGCCACCGTATGCTGGAGTCGATGGCAAGCCACCCCCCGACCGCCGAACGGACGAGACCGCCCGTCGTCCTCCTCACCTGCGGCGACCCCGCCGGCATCGGCCCCGAGATCGTGGCGGCCGCCTGGGTCGCCGCGCCGCACGACCGCCTGCGGCTCCGCGTGGTGGCCGACGCTCGGATGCTCGCGGGAGTACTGGCCCGGCGCGGCATCGCGCCGCCACACCTCGTCGTGCTCGGCGCCGACGACCCGCGGCCATCGGCGGCCGGGG
>JBJTPO010000058.1:0-1082 GCA_046075145.1 Planctomycetota bacterium | reverse complement strand
GCAGACCTCGGTCACGCCGGCTGGGAGTGGCCGGTCCCTCTCGCCCGGACGTTCACTCCGGCCCTCCAGGCCCCCACTCACTCCATGCTGACTCGATGGAACCGGCCACTCCTCGCAGTCCAACGGTTGGTCCGACAGAGTGGGTCCAGGTTTGGCCGATCCGAAGGGGACAGTCCCCGAAGGGGACTGTCCCCTTTCAGCCGTTCGCTCCCGATTTGGTTGAAAGGCTGTCGCTCGCCCCGGCGACCCACCCGCTGGTCGTCGCCTAAAACAAACGGCCCCGCGTGGTCGGCGGGCCGCCGAGGTGCTCGTCGCCCTTGGGGGTGAGCTTGCGGCCGCGGGGGGTGCGGATCACGAGTTCGCACCGTAGCAGGAACGGCTCGACGTCGTCCTCGAGCGTGTCCGGGGCGGAACTCATGGTGTGGGCGATCGCCTCGATGCCCACCGGCCCGCCGGCGAAGACCCGCTGGATGGTCTCCAGATACCGGCGGTCGAATCCGTCGAGGCCAAGCTCGTCGATGCCCTGCATCGCCAGGGCGACGCGGGTGATCTCGACGTCGAGCCGGCCCTCGGCCCGGCTCGTGGAGTAGTCGCGGATCCACCGGAGCCGGTTGTTGGCCAGCCGGGGCGTTCCGCGGCTGCGGCGGGCGATCTCCCAGGCCGTCTCATCGTCCATCGGCATCTGGAGTTTGCCCGCCGAGCGGCGGACGATCTCGGCGAGTTCCTCGTGCGAGTAATAGTCGAGGTGCTCGCGGATCACGAACCGGTCGCGGAGCGGGGCCGAGAGCAGCCCCGAGCGGGTGGTCGCCCCCACGAGCGTGAACGGCCTCAAGGGCATGTTGATCGTACGGGCCGCCACGCCGTCGCCGAGCGTGATGTCGATCCGAAAATCCTCCATCGCCGGGTAGAGAAACTCCTCGACCGCGATCGGCAACCGGTGGATCTCGTCGATGAACAGCACCGAGCCCTCGGCGGCGTTCGTGAGGTAGGGCAGCAGATCCTTGGGGGCCGCGAGCGCCGCCCCGCTGGCGATCTGCAGGCTCACTCCCAGTTCGTTGGGGATGCAGGTGGCGAAGGTCGTC
>JBJTPO010000057.1:0-3672 GCA_046075145.1 Planctomycetota bacterium | reverse complement strand
CAGGCAGGATGCCGAAGCGAAGCTGGCATGGAGTGAGCAAAGGGCAGGATGCCCAGAGCGAACGTCCGGCGAGATGGTCAGGGCAACCCCGAGCCGCGGCGGCACGCTACGTCAGCACCGGCACCTTGCGGGACGTGCTCGTGGGCGACTTCGCGAGCTCGACGGTGAGCACGCCCTTGTCGTAGCGGGCCGTCACCTTCGCCGGGTCCACCGACTCCGGCAGCGGGATCGACCTGGTGAAGCTGCCGTAGCTGCTCTCCCGGTGGGTCCAGCCGTTTCCCGTCTCCTCCGAGGCCGACTTCTTCTCGCCGGAGATCACGAGCCGGTCTTCGGACACGCTCACGTCGACATCCTTGGGGTCGATGCCCGGCAACTCCGCCCGGACACGGATGCCCTTGTCGGTCTCCGCCATGTCGACCGCCGGCAACCAATGCCCCGGCTCGACCGTGTCGAACCACGACGGCGCCGCCATCGGCCGGCTGAAGAAGCCCTCGAACAGCCGGTTCATCTCGTTGCGAAAATCGGTCAACGTCGCCAGACCAGGCTCCATGCCCGCAGACCGCTTCGTGCGAAAAGGAATCAGACTCATCGCATGCCTCCTCTTCTCGACTTGGGGGAAAGAAACCAATCAACGTGGTGCACGTCGCCGCAGCCGGCGCGAATCGGACAGTCGCCTAGCCTTCGCGCACCTCCACCTTCCGCGGCCGCACCGCCGCCAGTCGGGGCACCCGCACGGCGAGCACGCCGCGGGCGTAGTCGGCCGTGATCTGCGAGGCGTCGAAGCCCTCGCCGAGCCGGAAGCTCCGCCGATAGTTGCCGATGCCATACTCCTGACGGATCGGACGACCGGGCAGTTCCCGCGGCGGCACGGTCGCGTGGATCGTGAGCACGCCGTCCTCGAACGCGACGTCGATCCCATTGGCCCTGGCACCGGGGATGTCGGCCGTGAACACCACCTCGCCTCCCAGGTCGCGGATGTCGACGGTGGGCTGGAAGGTGAGGGCCGCCGGCCGCTCCGCGACCTGGGCGGGCGCGGCTTCGGCCGAATGGTTGACGACTGCCTGCTGATTCATGGTGAAGCTCCTTTCGGGATTGGGTGAGCCCGCCTCGGCCCGAGGCGGCTGTTTGGATGGGAAAGGGAACCGCCTCGGCTCAGGCCGACCGGACCTCGACGCGGCGGGGCTTCGCCTCCGGTGCCTTGGGGCAGGTGATCGAGAGCACGCCATCGACGAGGCGGGCCTCGACGCCCGCAGGGTCGACCGCCACGGGCAGCGTGATCCGCCGCTCGAAACCGCCGGTGCCCCGCTCGCGGCGGTGCCACACGACCTTCTCCGCGGCCTCGCCCGCCGCCTCACCGTCGCCGGCGGGCTTGGCTCCCGCCTGCGGTCGCGAGCCCTGCAGCAGCAACTCGTCGCCCGTCACGGAAATCTCGACGTCGCCCGCGTCGAGCCCGGGCAGTTCGGCCTCCACGGTGAGCGCGTCGGCGGTCTCGCGGACGTTGGCCGCGGGGAAGACACCCTCCGGCCCCACGCTCCAACCGTGCAGCGGCGGCGCCGTGGTGAGCGAAGTCCAGAGCCGGTCGAACTCGTCGCGCAACTCTTCGAGCGGGAGCGCGAAACCCGCGCGGAACGTGGCCATGCGAATGCCTCCTTCGATCTGGTGCCGTGCCGGTGAACTGGTCGGGCGCAACCGTTCCCTGCACCACCCCGGAGCTCATTCCTGACCCCGCCGTTCTCACGCGGTCGCCGGAATGATTCGCGGCGCTGTCGCCGGAAAGCAAGTGCCCCGGCGCGGCAGGCCGGGCGGATTGCAGCGGTGGTGCCGGCGGTCCGCGTGGCAGATCCGGCCCGCCTGGGCTGCCGCTTGGTTGTGGGGCCACAGGCATCCCCTATACTGCCGCCCATCGCAGGGATGCCCGGTGGGCTCGCTGCCGCCACGAGCGTGGCCGGTCCTGTGTCGGGACGAACGAGGAAACGGAGGAAAATTCCATGCGGTTCAGCCTCCTCGACCGGGTCACCGCCATCGAGCCCGGCCGCAGCATCACCGCCGTCAAGGCCGTGACGCTCTCCGAGGAATACCTCGCCGACCACTTCCCGCGGTTCCCGGTCCTGCCCGGCGTCCTGATGCTCGAGGCGATGACGCAGGCCGCCGCCTGGACGATTCGCCTGGGCGAGGACTTCGCCCACTCGATCGTCGTGCTCCGGGCGGCCCGCAACGTGAAATACGGTGACTTCGTCGAGCCCGGCAAAACGCTCACGGTCACGGCCGAGGTGCTCTCGCAGGACGAGACGACCACCAAGGTGAAGGCCAGCGGCACGGTGGGTGACCGCACCAGCCTCACGGCACGGCTGGTGATCGAACGCTACAACGTGGCGGACCGCCAGCCGCATGGGGCGGCCATCGACGCCCGGGTCCGGGCGGAGATGCGGCGGCTCTGGTCGCTGCTCCACCCGGCCCCCCGGGCGGACGGGCGGCCTCGGCCCATGGCCTACGCCGCGGCCCTGCCGGGCATGCCGCTCCCCGCGGCGGCCGCCGTTTCCCGCTGAAGTCGGCATGGCACCCGGGAAATCCGGGCAGGTTCGGGTTCCCAGGCGGGCGGGGCGGCATTACAACCTTGGGTGGTCCGGTCGTGAACCATTCCCAGTTTTCGAGGTGAACAGTCGATGGCGTCTCGCGATGAAATCTTTGACAAGGTGAAGGGTGCCCTGGTGGAGGCCCTCGGGGTGGACGAAGACGAAGTCTCCCCGTCGGCGACCATGGTGGGCGACCTAGGGGCGGAATCGATTGACTTCCTCGACATCGTCTTCCGTCTGGAGAAGGCCTTCGGGATCAAGATCCAGCGGGGCGAACTGTTCCCCGAAGATGTCCTCTCGAGCGCGGATTTCGTGACCAACGGAAAGGTCAACGCGGCCGGTCTCAAGGAACTCAAGACCCGGATGCCGTTCATCGACCTGGCCAAGTTCGAAGCCAACCCGAGCGTGCAGAACTTCCCCAACACGCTCACGGTCGAGGACATGGTTCGCTACGTCGAGAGCAAGCTGGCGGCCTGACGCTGCCGGCCGACAACGACCGCACGGGGCCGCGGGCGGCCCGCGAGGGAGGCAGGCGCGACGCGCCGCAACAAGTTCATGCGCTGGTTCTGGATCGACCGGTTCGACGAGTTCGTGCGGGGCAAGCGGGCCACCGCGATCAAGAACGTGTCGCTGGCGGAGGAGCACCTCCACGACCACTTTCCCGGGGCGGCCCTGATGCCCAACTCGCTGGTGGTCGAGGGCATGGCCCAGACAGCCGGCCTGCTCGTGATCGACGCGATCGACTACGTCCGGCAGGTGGTGCTCGCCAAGGTGTCGAGGGCGGAGTTTCACTTCGATGCCGTGCCCGGCGACGTGCTCCGCTACCGCGTGGAGATCGAGCAGCTCGGCGACGCGGTGTCGATCGTCAAGGCCACGAGCACGGTCGGCGACCGGCCGCACGGTGAGGCGGAACTCGTGTTTGGCCACCTCGTGGAGGGGGTGACGGTTCCCAAGCTGATGTCGAAGACCGAGCTCTTGGGATGGCTCAGCGCCCTCGGCGTGTTCGAGGTCGGCACCGAGCCCGACGGGAGCCCGATCAGCTACGACCGGCTCCCGCACGTGACCTGATCCCGTCGCTCCGTGGTGGCAGCGGAGCAGG
>JBJTPO010000056.1:0-3548 GCA_046075145.1 Planctomycetota bacterium | reverse complement strand
ATCCTGGCTTCGCTCGGCCAGCAACGCCGCTCGATTGGCATGGGCAACCACTCGCAGTCAAACGTCAAGGCAGATGCGAATGGATTCGTCTGAAAGAACGCTGTGCAACCGGACCTCGCTCTACCGTTTCTTCATCAGCTTCTTGAGGCCTGCCAGGGTGCGGGTGTTGGCGATGTCCTTGGCCTCCAGCCCGGCCCGGCGGGCCTGGAGGATGCCGCACCGCATCACGTCGAGGCCACGGGTGGAGTGGGCGTCGGTCGAGATCACGATCTTCACGCCGGCCGCCTTGGCCGCGGCCGCATGGCGGTCGTCAAGGTCGAGCCGCCAGGGGTTGGCGTTGATCTCGAGAAAGGTGCCGGTGCGGGCCGCCGCCTCGATCAGCGCCTCGATGTCGACATCGTAGGCCGGGCGGCGGTTGATCAGCCGGCCCGTGGGATGGCCGATGACCGCGACGTGCGGATTCTCGATCGCCTCGACGATCCGGGCGGTGATCCGCTCCCGGGGCTGGTTCTGGCCGTAGTGGAGGCTGGCCACCACCCAGTCGGCCTGGGCGAGTACCTCGTCGGGCAGGTCGAGCCCCCCTTTCTCCAGGATGTCGACCTCGATTCCCTTGAGCACCACGATCGGCGGTGGGCCCTCGGCCGCCAAGGACTCGTTGAGCCTGTCGATCTCGGCCCACTGCGCGAGCAGGCGGCGGCGGTCGAGTCCATGGGCCATCGTCACCCGCTGCCCGTGGTCGGTGATCGCCACGTAGGCGAGCTTCCGTTCCACCGCGGCCCGTACCATGTCGGCGAGCGTGTCCTCGCCGTCGGTGGCCGTGGTGTGCATGTGGAGATCGCCCCGGATGTCGGCCAGCGCCACCAGCTGCGGCAACTCCCTGCGCTCGGCGAGCTGGATCTCGTCGCGACCCTCGCGGAGTTCGGGCGGGATCCAGGGCAGCCCGACGGCGGCGTACACCTCCTCCTCGGTGCGGCCGGCGAGCCGGGCCGCGGGCGTCGCGTCCCCGGCGGCGCCGAGCCGTGAGACGCCGTACTCGTTGAGCGACAGGCCTTGGTCACGGGCCCGGCTCCGGAGTCGGACATTGTGCTCCTTGGAGCCTGTGAAGTACTGCAGGGCGGCACCGAATGAATCGGCGGGAACGACCCTCAGGTCGACCTGAACGCCCCGGGGGCCGCGGATGCTGGTCTTGGTGTCGCCGCGGAGCAGCACGTCGGCCGTCTCGGGCCAGGCAACCAGCCGCTCCATCACCGCGACGGGCTCGTCGCTGGTGACGAGCAGATCGAGGTCGCCGACGGTCTCCCGGCCCCGACGAAGGCTGCCGGCCGTCTCAACCTGGCGTGCCGCCGGACACGCCCGCAGCCAGTGGAGCAGCTGGGTCGCGATCTCGTCCGCCTCGCTCCAGAGCAGCCGCGCGCGATCCGGGTCGGCCGCGAAGGCGAGGTTGTCCAGGATCGCCGCCTCGGTTTTCGGTCCGAAGCCCTTGATGCCCCGGACACGGCCCTCGCGGCAGGCCTGTTCGAGGGCGGCGAGCGAGTCGATGGCCAGTGATTCCACGAGCGCCTTGACCTTCTTGGGCCCCAGGCCCGGCACTCGCATCAGGTCGAAGACGACTGCCGGCACCTCGCGTTCGAGATCCTCGAGCAGCGGCAGGCGGCCGGTATCGAGCAGGGTCGCGATCTTGCCGGCGAGATCGGCCCCGATGCCGTCGAGGTCGGTCAATCTCCGCGTGGCGTCGGCCCGGACGCTGGCCAGCGGCTCCACCAGGCCGTCGATGGTGCGGGCGGCGGTGCGGTAGGCCCGCACGCGAAACACGTTGTCTCCCTGGTATTCGAGCAGGTCCGCCACGTGCTCGAACGCGGCCGCGATCTCGGCGTTGGTCACACCTGGCTCCTCACGGGTCGGCCGGGGCCGGCACCCGGAGGGCTCATGCTCATCGCTGGGCTTGCCGCCATGCCGGCAGGGCGGCCGTCGGATATTGGACCCGACCGGCATCGACGTCGGAAGGGCCCCATGAGGTCGTGTGGCTGGTCGGCTCGAGGAGGCGGGGGAACGCCCCGGTGGCGGCGCCGGGGCCGGCGCCTGGAAGCACCGGCATGCCGGCGGGTGAATCGTTCGGAATGCCGCCCTGGCTGCCGGCGGACGGATCCGAACCGCCGCGGGTTGCCTCGGCGTTCGTCCGGCCGGCGGCACCGATGTCGGGTTGGCCGTTGCCGCTGCGGGGAAGTTCGGGGATCGGACGCAGCGACGGCGCCGGACTGAGGGCCGGGGGCTGCGTCGGCTGCGGCTGCGCCGGCTGAAGCGGCTGCGCGGGGGCGTAGGTGCCGGCCTGCGGCGTGATCGTCTGGGCGGAGGAACCCTGGATCATCGGCACTTGCGGGGCAGAGATCGGCGGGGACACGGGTTGATACTGGTAGGTAGGACCGGCCGTGGCCGGCGCCGGCGGCAGGGCGGGCGGTGCCACGCCCGGAAGCGGCTGCCGCGAGACGTCGGGGCCGGCGGCACCCCAGGCCTGCGGCGTGGTCTGAACGGCGCTGAAGGGGCTCGCGGCCGGGGCCACGGCGGGCATGGCGGGCACACCGGCTACGGGCGCGCCCGCGTAGCCGGGCTGCATCTGAACGTACTTGGTCGTCGTCACGGCCCGATACTGGGTGACCGGCACGTTGACGGCCTGCTGCACGTACTCCGTGACCGGCTGCATGCACTCGACCGGGCACCCGGTGCAGGGGTCGATCTCGCAGGACGGCTTGTAGCTCGTCACGGGGACGCACTTGTATTCCGTGCGATAGGTGGTCTCAGGCACGTAGCTCGTCTGCTGCACCGGCACCATGACGGGCTGCGGCGGGGCGGCCACCGGCATCACGACCGGGGCGGCCACGGGCGCCACCGGGGCGATAGCGTAGGCCGGCGGCTTCTTGCAGCAACTGAACAGGCCGTTCAGGCAGCACTGGGCCTTCGCCGGGCGGATTCCGGCCCCACACAGTCCGGCGAATGCCAGGGCGACGGCGGCCACTCGATGCGCGTTCATTGCACGTTCCTCGCTTTTCGGGACGCCGGAAATCCGACGGCACGCAACCCTAGGACGTTCCGCGGCGAGGCGGCGTCGAAAAAAGGCCACGCCGGATCATGAATTTCCGGGGGCCCGGCCGGACGATCGGCACCGCCCGATCGACCGTCACGATCCGCGGGATCGCGACTCGTAGCGATCGTAGAGATCGCCGAGGGAGTCGCGGAGATTTCCGCCGTGACGGGTGAACGCCACGGTGAGATCCGCGCCCGTGATCCGTCCTTCGTGGGACGGGAGGCGGGCGACGAGCGTGGTCAGGAGTGTCAGCGTGCCTGCCGTGTGCGCGGCCACCGGCATCCCGGTCGGGCCGTGGCTCGTGACCACCATCCGCCGGCCGCGGAGGCGGACCAAGGCCGCGGCGAGCACCGACCAGGGCCGGCCGAGCCGCTCCCAGCCATCGACCAGGAGCGTGGAGCTGGCCACGGCCCGCCGCCAGGCTCCGAGCAGCAGGAGGGCGTCCCGCCGATGCCGCAGCCGGACGACC
>JBJTPO010000055.1:0-5942 GCA_046075145.1 Planctomycetota bacterium | reverse complement strand
GCGTCGACCTGGGCGAGCCAGCGGGCGGCGGAGGCGGATTGCAGGCTGAGCATCAGATCGAGGTCAGGGTCACCGCCGGCGGCCCGGTTGCGGGCGGCTCGTGCTCGACGCCATCATAGTCCCTGCGGCAGGGAAAGCCGTTCGAGTCTCCGGAGGCGGTTTCGCACCGCGACAGCATGATCGCCTTCGACCGCCCCCCCGCCGACAAGCCACCCGAGCGGAACGTGCTCGGGGGCCCGCTGGCCAGCTGTTCCCGCGTGCCGCTCACGGGATTCTTCCGGGACGGCTGCTGCCGCACCGGTCCCGACGATCTGGGCGTGCATACGGTCTGCGCGGTGATGACGGAAGCGTTTCTCGAGTTCACCGTGACGGCCGGCAACGACCTGGTCACCCCGCAGCCCCAATGGGGCTTTCCCGGCCTGCTGCCGGGCGACCGCTGGTGCCTGTGCGCGGCGCGGTGGCTCGAGGCCGCCAAGGCGGGCCAGGCTCCCCCGGTCGTGCTCGAGGCGACCCATGAGAAGTCGCTCGCGATCGTGCCCCGGGAACTGCTCGAGCAGCATGCGGTGAAGCTCGGATGACCGACTGGCTGCTCCCGGTCGCCGTGCTGGCCGTGGCGCTTTTGTATGCGTCGGTCGGCCATGCCGGGGCCACGGGCTACATCGCCGTGATGGGGTTGCTCGGTCTCGCGCCAGAGGTGATCCGGCCGACGGCGCTCGTGCTCAATCTCGTCGTGGCGACGATCGGCACGGCGCAGTTCGCTCGGGCGGGGCACTTTCGCCGCGACCTCTTTCTGCCACTCGGGCTGGCGAGTGTGCCGGCCGCGGCGCTCGGCGGCGCGTGGTCGCTGCCGACGACCGTGTTCGAGGGCGTGCTCGGCCTCGTGCTCGGCTTTTCGGCCATCCGGATCGCGCGAGAGGTGCTCGGGTCACGAGCGGCCGCCAACCTGGTGGGCGAGGATCCGGAGGCCATGCGGCGGCTGCCGATCCCGGCGCTCTCGGGGCTCGGTGCGGGCCTCGGCCTGGCCTCGGGACTGACGGGGGTGGGAGGCGGCGTGTTCCTGACGCCGCTCTTGCTGGCGTTTCGCGTGGCGACCACGCGGCAGGTGGCGGCCGTGTCGATCGTGTTCATTCTCGTCAACTCCGCCGCCGGCCTCGGCGGCTGGCTGGCCGCGGGCCGGAGCCTGGCGGCGATCGACCTCTGGGTGGTGGCGGCCGCGGCCGGGGGAGGCCTGCTCGGCTCGCAGGCGGGCGCCTTCAACCTCCCCGTCCGTTGGCTCCGGCTCCTGATGGCGATCGTGCTCGCGGTGGCGAGCGTGAAGCTGACGGAAACCGTGTTGCGTTACACTTCCCAGATCGAACTCCATCCAGCCAACGATTGTCCGACTACTTTGCCCACAAACTGTTTCAGGATGCAACGACTCGTGCGATGCTCACCGTACCTGATCCGATCCGCAACCCGCGGATGCGCGATCCTCGTGCTCTCCTGCTCCCAAGGCTTTGCATCGGGCAGCACTCAGGATGCCGGTGCGGCGTCGACCCTCGCTGCCGCAACCACCTCGGTCGCGATCCAGGCGGCCTTGGCCCAGGCCGGTGGGAATCGCCCGGAACTCGAACACGTGCTTGCGAGTGTCCCCGCTGCGCACAAGGAGTCGGCGGTCTTCCTCATCGAAAACATGCCGCCGAGGGATCTCCAAAGTCTCAAGGCGGATTTTCTGCTCAGTGAAATCGAACTGGCTCACGCAGCGCTCGATGCGTCTCCGTGGAAGAGCGCGATTCCCAAGGAAATCTTCCTCAACAACATCTTGCCGTATGTGAATGTCACCGAGCGAAGAGATCCTTGGCGAAAGGATTTCCGGGAACGCTTTGCGCCTCTGATCGAGGGGGCCGAAACCCCGGCCCGTGCCGCCGCGCTGCTGAATCAAAAAGTCTTTCCCCTGGTGAACGTCAAATACTCCACGCAAAGAGCCAAGGCCGATCAGAGCCCTTCTGAATCGATGCAATCCGGGCTCGCGTCCTGCACCGGCCTGTCGGTGCTCCTGATCGATGCCTGCCGGTCGTTGGCGATTCCTGCACGCTTCGTCGGAACGCCCTTGTGGTCCGACAACAGCGGCAATCACTCCTGGGTCGAGGTCTGGGATGACGGCTGGCATTTCACGGGCGCGGCCGAGCCCAGCGGCGATCAACTCGATCACGCGTGGTTCGTCGGGCGTGCCGCCACGGCGAACCGAGACGATCCACGGCACGCGATCTATGCGGTCAGTTTCCAGCGCACCCCGCTCACGTTCCCGCTGGTTTGGGATCGGTCCATCGACACCGTCAGTGCCGTCAACGTCACCGATCGCTACACGACGATCGGTTTCAAGGTCCCCGCAGGGACGCAGATGGTCTCCTTCCGCGCCGTCGACTCCGGGACGGCGAAACGAGTGGTCGCGACACTGAAGGTTTTCGACTCCGCGGACACGTTGGTCGCCGAGGGCGACACGAAAAGCGAGTCCTTCGATGCCAACGACCATCTGCACTACTACCTCCAGCAAGGTCAAACCTACCGAGCCGCATGCGAATTCGAAGGCAGGCGACTCACGAAGGAGTTCACGGTCTCGGAGCGCCCCGAACTGGTCGACTGGCGATTCGACGCCACGCCGAGCCTGTCCGAGTCGGGCTCCGACGCGGCGTCCGAAGCGAGCTCCCCAGGAGGAGACCCGATCGAGGAACTCAAGGCGTACCTCGGCAAACCGGCCGATTCGCGAGGCCCGCTGTCGCGTCAGGGCTTTGCCGGGCAAGCCTTGACGTTGGAGCAGGCGCAGGCCGCGGAGAACTTGCTCCTGTCGGACCATCAAGCAACGGCCAGGCGTGCGCGTCGGCCGGAGTTCGACCGCAAGGTGATCGAACTCGATGGATTGAAAATGCCCTTCGGGTACCAGGTCTTCGGCGACAAGCCGCCGTCAGGGCGAAGCCTCTACATTTCCCTGCACGGCGGTGGCGGAGCGCCCGCTCCGGTCAACGACGGCCAATGGGAAAATCAAAAGCGGCTGTATCAAGTCGAGGAAGGTGTGTACGTCGCACCTCGGGCTCCGACCAACACGTGGAATCTGTGGCACGAAGGACACGTCGATCGGTTCCTGGATCGGCTGATCGAGGACTTTGTCCTCTTTGAAGACGTCGATTCGGACAAGGTGTACCTGATGGGGTATTCGGCAGGTGGCGATGGGGTCTACCAGCTCGCTCCGCGGATGGCCGACCGGTTCGCAGCGGCAGCGATGATGGCGGGTCATCCGAACGAAACGTCGCCGCTGGGGCTCAGAAACCTGCCCTTTGCGATCCACATGGGAGAACAGGACGGAGCCTTCAATCGGAACACGATCGCAGGGACGTGGAAGGGATTGCTGGCCGATCTGCGATCCAAGGACCTCACGGGGTATCCCCATGTGGTGAAGCTGCATCCGGGCAAAGGTCACTGGATGGACCGCCAGGATGCCGAGGCGCTCCCGTGGATGAAGGAGTTCACGCGCCCACGCTATCCCGAGAAAATTGTCTGGAAGCAAGACGACGTCATCGGGCGACGATTCTATTGGCTGGCAGCCGACGGCGACATTCCTGACCGGGCGTTGACGATCGCTCGGCGCGACGGTCAGCAGATAACGATCGACGAGTCCGGGCTGCCGGAGCTATCCATCTACCTGCGCGACGACTTCATCGACTGCGATCACGTGGTGAAGGTGTTCTGGAACGGCCAGGAAGTCTATTCCGGCAAACCAGCCCGAACCGTCGCGACGATCCATGAGTCGCTGATGCGCGGGGATCCCAAGGGAGCCTTCTTTGGCAAGGTATCCCTCACGAGCCCGATGCCTCGGTAGCTGGTGGTTCAGGAAGAGCCCGGTCAGTGGGCGGCGGCCTGCGAGAAGAGATTGAGGACCACGACCCCGGCCACGATCAGGCTCATGCCGGCGATCGCCGCGGCGTCGAGCTTCTGGCCGAGAAAGAGCCAGCCGATCGCCGCGATCAAGGTCACGCCCACGCCCGACCAGACGGCGTAGGCGATGCCGACGGGAATGGTGACGAGCGTGAGTGACAAACAATAAAACGCCGCCCCGTAGCCCGCGACGACGACGAGGCTCGGCAGGGGCTTGGTGAAGCCCGCCGAGGCCTTGAGGAAGCTCGTGCCGATCACCTCGGCCACGATCGCGATCACGAGCCAGAGCCAGGCCGCCGAGCCGTTCATGAGCCCTCCTTTCCGCCGCCGCGGTCGCCACAGCCTAGTGGATCGCCGCTATGCTGGTCGCCCGTCGGGCTCGAGCAGGCCCGGCAGCACTCCAGGAGCACCGGCAGCGATGGCGAAGCAGAAGCGGGAAGCAAAGGGCAGGCTCAAGGTCGCCGGCGGCCGGATCGGGCTGCGGACGGGCGAGGCGCTCGTGGAGGCCGACGAGGCCTGGAGCGCGGCCGAGCCGGAGGTGGTGATCGGCGAGCTCGACGGGCCGGTGGGCTACGCGATCGCGAACCTGATCGGCGACCAGACCAAGGGCCACTCCCGCGTGTTCGCGATCCTCAACTCCGACGTCCAGGTGCGGCCCGCGACGCTGATGGTCAGCAAGGTCACCGTCAACAACTCGAAATACACGAACATCCTGATGGGGACGGTGCAGGCGGCGATCGCCTACGGCGTGCTCGACGCCGTGCGGGCCGGTGACATCCCCAAGAAGAAGGCCAACGACCTCGGGATCATCGTTTCGGTCTGGCTCGACCCTGGAATCGTGGATGCGGCCTACGACCCCGAGGTGCTGTTCCGCACCAACCGCGAGGCCACGGCCAAGGCGATCGGCAAGGCGATGCGGCACGAGCCCACGATCGACTGGCTGCTCACCAATCAGGCGAAGGTGCCCCACTACTTCCACCAACTGGCCCTCGACGGCCAGCTGGGCTGACGCACCATTCGCCCGCCGCGGCAGGTTCAATGGCTGGACGCCGTGCCGATACGAGGGCCGCCACGCCGCGGTTCGGATCCGCCAGGAGCGCACGATGCACGCCGACGAGCGAACGCCCCCCGAAGCGCCCGATCCCGAGGCCATGCCGCCGAGGCCTGGCGGATCGCCTGGCGGCCTCTCGGCCGGGGCCCGGCCGTTCGTCGCCCTCGCCGTCGCCGGCACCGCCGCGATCATGCTCGCCCGCACGGTCGGGCCTCCGGGCCTGCCGGCCGCGGCCGACCTGCCACGCGTCGCGGCGACCCCCGCGCCCGCCGACCCGCTGCCGAGCTGGAACGACGGGGCCGCCAAAACGAGGATCCTGGCCTTCGTCGCCGCCGTCACTCGTTCGGAGGCACCGACCTTCGTGCCGCCGGAGGAGCGCGTCGCCGTGTTCGACCATGACGGCACGCTCGTGTGCGAGAAGCCGATCATCCATGGCACTTTCCTGATCGAGCACGTCAAGACGTTCCTGGTCAGGCATCCTGAGCTCGCCCACGAAGAACCCTACTCCACGCTCCTGAGCGGGGACCTCGAGTTCGTGCGCCGGCTGGGAAAGAAGTTCTTCGCCGACCTCACCTTCGCGACGCTCGCCGGCGTGCCGGAGGACCAGCTCGAGGACGACGTGCGCGAGTTTCTCACCACGGCGCGGCACCCGACGTTCGACGTCCCCTTCGGCGAGGTCACGTTTCAGCCGATGAAGGAGCTGATCGCGCTCTTGCGGTCCGCGGGCTTCAGCGTCTGGATCTGCTCCGGCAGCGGTGTGCACTTCATGCGGCCCGCGGCGGCGGCCTGGTATGGGATCGGCCCCGAGCACGTGATCGCCTCGCGGTCCACGAGCCATATGGAAGAGGTGGAACCGGCCACGCCGCTGCCGCCGGGCGCGTCCCCGAACCGGCGGCTCGCGCTCGTGATCCAGCCGGAACTCGAGGTGTTGAACGACGAGGTCCGAAAGCCCGTGAGCATCGGCGAGCAGATCGGCCGGCGG
>JBJTPO010000054.1:0-9313 GCA_046075145.1 Planctomycetota bacterium | reverse complement strand
TCCGTATCCTTACCCAGGTCCGGGTTACCCTTATCCCTATCCTTATCCAGGTCCAGGATACCCATACCCATATCCCTACTAAGCTAGGTACGGATCAAAGTTGAATTTGAAAATTTAAATAGGCGATTCTGCCCGGAAGCGGATAATCCAGAATCACCTCAGCTCGAGAATCAAAGACATTGTCACAACCAATCGTGGTGACAATGTCTTTTTTTTCGGAAAGACCACGTCACTGTACTTTGCTTCGCTCGCGAGCAGTCGTTAGAGTGCAAATCAGGCCTGGTAAACGACCTGGAGGCTGGGCTTCCGCCGAGCCGGATTCCCTCCCATGAAGTGGTATTTCTTCGCGGCGTTCATCCTGATGGCCCCGGCCGCCGCCCAGGATTTTCGGGTCGAGCCCTACCTGCAAAACCCCGCGAGCGACTCGGTCACGATCCGCTGGTTGAGTGAGACGGGCAGCCCCGGCACTCTCAGCATCGGCAATCGGAGCTTCATATCATCGCCCTCGGTCGCGACAACGCTCGACTACCAGGCTGCTGAGCCGTCGGCGGACCGCTTTGTGGGAACACCGTGGCTGCACTCCATCCGGGTGCCGGGCCTCGAGCCCAACGCAACCCATGCCTACACCGTGACCCAAGGGGCGACCACGAAATCGGGCGCGGTCCGGACCCCCTTGGCGGTTGGCGCGAGTGGCCTCGCACCAGGCGCAGGCGTGCGGCTCTTCGTCTACGGCGACAGCGAGACCGAGCCCGAGTCGGCTGCGAAACGCACCGATTGGAATCCGTCGGTGGCCAGCGGCTCGTCGCGGCCGGCCTGGATCCCCACGCGGACGACCACCGTGAACGGCGTGCCCGTGGTGGTTGACCAGTATCTGGCCACCGAACGCGTGGGCTATCAGCAAAATCTCGCGATCATGCAGGCGCGTGCCGCAGAGGCGATGGCGGCCGGTCGGGCCACGCTCGCAGCCGTGGCCGGCGACCTGGTCGAGAGCGGCGGGGAGCAGAGGGATTGGGACGAGTTTTGGCGACACAACGCGGGGCCGCTCGCCCCGGCCGGCTCGGCCGGCGGGTTTGCCGCTTCCACGCCGATCGTGCCGGCGCTCGGCAATCACGAGAACTACGGCGGCCCCGGAGCCCTCGGGGGCTATTCCGCCGCCGCCGCAACCGCGGCGGTCGAGAAGTATCGAACCTATTTCGAAGTGCCCGACAACGGCTCGAGCACGAGCGATCACGCCGGGCGATATCACCGCGTCGATTTTGGGCCGGTGACGCTGATCACGGTCGACTCGTCCAACACGGGCACGGACGGGACGATCAACGACACCAACTTCTTCCTCAACTCGGCCGGCAATCCGCAGATTCCTGACGCGCTGCCTGGATCGGCTCAGTATCAATGGCTCGAGCAGCAGCTGTCGGCCGCCCGCGACTCCGGGCAAATCACGTTCGTGCAGTTTCACCACGCGTCCTATTCCTCGGGCGTGCACGGCGCGCCTGCCGGCAGTGATCCGCTGCTCCAAGACACGCAGTCGGGGCAGCCGCTGCGGGCCCTGACGCCGCTGCTTGCCCAATACGGTGTGAGGGCCGTCTTCTCGGGGCACGACGAAATGTATGAGCACGCGATCGTGGGCGGGATCCACTTCTTCGAAGTGGGAATCGGCGGTGACGGCCTGCGGGGGTTCGATCGCGGAGCCGATGGCTACACGCGGCAGTTTCTCGCCCACGCCGACGCGCCCGAAGTCTGGCAGGGCGATGTCCTCGTTTCGGGAGGCAAGCACTACGGCCATCTGGAGATCGATGTCGTCTGGGGTCAGAGCGGCGGCTGGGATGTAACCATCACGCCGGCCTATGCGTTTCCCCTGCTCTCGCCGACCACGGCCGGCGACATCATCGGCTGGGAGCGGCGAACCTATGACGACGCGGTGACGTTTTCCGCAGTCCCGGAGCCGGGCTTCTTGGCGGTCGCGCTGGCCGGAGCAGCCGCCCTGGCGGCAATCCGCCGCCGGCACGCGACGTTGTGACTGAGGCCGGCCTTGAGAAAGTGGGCCCAGCTCACGGCACATGCCCGTGCCGCCCACTGTCGCCTTGCACCTGACAAAAGTGTGAGAGCCTCTGGTTTCGCATCACTCCCGCCGGCCTCGCGAAGCTCGAGGCCAACTGGGTCGATGAGTGACCGCCTGCGAGCGATGAATCAATTCACGGATTCCGCGGGGCGGAGCCCCGCGGCTACTTAGGGAGGCGGGCGTTTGCTAGGCTCCCGCCATGCCCAGCCCCGCGCCCGACCCGCTCACCTCCCGGCCGCTCACCGTCTGGCTGGTCAACCCCTTCGACGACATCCCCGGCGAAGGGATCCCGCCGCTTCGCTACTGGTCGCTCGCCCGGGTGCTCGTGGCCCGCGGCCACGATGTGACCTGGTGGACGGCCACCTGGAGCCATCGCCGCAAGGCCATCCGCACCGCCCCGCTCGGTATCCGGGAAGACGAAGGGTTTGCCGTGCGGCTCGTGGCCACGCGGCCATACGACAAAAACGTCTCCCTCGCCCGGCTCAACAGCCACAAAGACTTCGCCCGCACCTTCGAGCGGCTCGCCAACGAAGGGGTCTCGTCGGGCCAGCTCGATCGGCCGGACATCATCCTCGCGAGCCTCCCGCCTCTCGAAAGCCCCGAGGCCGGCCTCCGGCTCGCCCGTAAGCTCGACGCCACCTTCATCCTCGACGTTCAGGACCTCTGGCCCGAGACGTTCGAGCGGCTCCTGCCCGGGCCCCCGCTGCTTCGGCGGCTCGTGGCCCCGCTGCTCTTGGGCAACATGGCCGGCCGTCGCCAGGCCCTCGTGGCCGGGGCCGACGCCCTCGCCGCCACCACCCACGCGTTTGTCCAGGCCGCCTTCGCCACCGCCCCGGCAGACACGCCGCGGCATGTCTGCCCCGTAGGCGCGTATGTGGACGAGTTTCCCCGGCCACCCCACGCCGTCGAGCAGATACCGGCCGCCACCCCCGCCGGCGAGCCGCCGGCCGTGATCCAAGGGCTCTTCGGTGGCGCGGCCTCCGGAGCGCCGGTGGAGTGCGTCTACTCGGGCAGCCTGGAGGCCGGGCAAGACATCGAGATCCTCCCCGCCGTGGCCCGGCAGCTCTCCGCCAAGGGCATCTCGGCAACGATCCACGTGGCGGGGACCGGCCGCCACGAGGCCACGCTCCGGCGGGCTGCAGCCGCCGAGGGTTCCTGCCGGCTGGTCGTGCACGGGCTGCTCCCGCGACGCGAGTATGTGACCCTGCTGGGCCGCTGCCAGGCGGGGCTCGTGTGCGTGAAGCCCGAAAGCATGGTGGCCCTGCCCAACAAGGCCTGTGACTACGCCGCCGCGGGGCTGGCGCTCGTCAACTCGCTCCCGGGCGAGCTGCAAGGCCTGATCGATTGCTATGGCGCCGGGGTGGGCTACACCGCCGGCGACGCGGCCTCGCTGGCCGCCGCGATCGCGAGCCTGGCCGCCGACCGCAAGCGGCTCACCGCGATGCGGCAGGCGGCCCGCCGCATGGCCGAGCGGGAACTCGACCGCGAGCAGACCTACGCCGCCTTCGCTGACTGGATCGAGACGATCCACGGCGGCGGGTGAGACCGGCCCGGGACTCGCCGCGGTTCAGATGCCGGGCAGTTGCGGCTCAGGCAAAGCGGGGATATGATGTACCGGTGTCCACGTCGTCGGAGCTTGCCCCATGAACGCCGATGCGATCCGTGAAATGCTCCAGCGCGAGCCATTTCAGCCGTTCGTGATCCACCTCTCGAGCGGCGAGAGCCACGAAGTTCGCCATCCCGAGTGCCTCGCCATCGGCAAGGGTCGGATCGCGATCACTGATCCCGATGCCGATCGCGTGGCGATCTGCAGTCTGATGCACGTGACGAGCATCGAGTTTCTTCAGCCGACCTGAACCGTCTGCAGGGACCAATCCAGACCGTTGCGTCGCCGTGCCGCTGACTCAGGTCGACGCCGTCGAAGCCTTGGCGGCGCCGGCGAGGTAGCTGCCCAGCACCACCAGCGCGATCCGCCGCGACCAGTGGCTTTCGATCCGCGGGTTTTGGAAATCCCGCCAGGTCTGGCGGACCGCCTGCGCCTCGAACAGCGGGCAGGCGGCCAGCGATTCCACCGCCGCCTCGCAGGCGTCGTGGATGCCGCCCTTCATCCAGACGTCGACCGGCAGCGTGAAGCCTGTCTTCGGCCGGTCGAACACCTGCCGGGGCAGCGAGCCCCGGATCGCCTCTCGGAGCAGGTGCTTGGGCCGTGAGCCCGGCGGGGCGCGCACGACCCCGGGCAGGCTGCAGACGTAGTTCACCAGCTCGCGGCCCAGGAATGGCACCCGCAACTCGAGCGAGTGGGCCATCGAGTTGACGTCGGAATCCCGCAGCAGCGTGTTGCCCATGTAGAGCGACATCTCCGCCTGGCTGACGTCGTGGAAGGGGTCGCCACCCGGCTCGAACGCGCCGCAGGCCTCGGGCGGCAACCAGTCGGCCGTGAGGCCGAGGGCCGGAGCCGCGAAGCCCAGCCGAGCCATCCGATCGTCGAGGTAAAGCCGCCGGGCGAAGATCGCGAGATCGGCCGGCGAAGCTCCCCGGGCCACCATCTCGATCGCCTTCGCCCGCTTCATCGCCGGCAGCGGTGCAAAGGCAGCCGCGGCCGCAGCCCGCCTGGCCCACCGGGGCACCCACGCCAGCGGCCGCATCCAGCGGCGGAGCTTGGCCGCCCGCTCGAAGATCGAGTAGCCGCCAAACAGCTCGTCGGCGCCCAGGCCGGAAAGGGCGACGGTGATCCCGCGATCCCGCGCCGCCCCGCTCACGATGAAGGTGTTGAGCCCGTCGATGCTCGGCCGGTCGGACGACCGGAGCCACTCCGTGAACTGGGCCACGGCCCATTCGTCGTCGACAATCGTCTGGAAGTGACGCGTGCCCAGCATCATCGCCGTCTGGGCGGCTCCCTCCGTCTCGTCCTCCGCACCCTCGGTCTCGAAGCCGACGCTGAAGGTGTGCACCGCACCGTGCTGAGGCTGGGCAAGGGCGGCGATCGCCGCGCTGTCGATGCAGGCCGAGAGAAACACGCCGAGCGGGACGTCCGCCACGCACTGGCCCCGCACCGAGCGGGACATCAGGTCGAGGGTGGCTGCGGGGGCCGTGGCGACGGAGGCCAGCGTCGGATCGATCTGCGGAAACCGCCAGTAGCGGCGGCTCGCGCCAGGCTCGCCCCGCAGGTCGTCGAGGCCGATCCATTGAAGCGATCCGGCCGGTAGCGACCGCACGAACCGGTGCACGGTGAGCGGATCCTGCGGCGCTCCGTAGGCAAAAAAGCTGGCGATCCCGGCCGGGTCGAGGTCGTTCGGAACCAGCCCCGAGGCTAGCACCGCCCGCACCTCGCTCGCAAACACGACGGCATCGCGCACCCTCGCCAGATACAGCGGCTTGATGCCCAGCGGCCCGCGGGCCAGGAGCACCCGCCGCGTGGACGCCTGGTAGAAAGCGAGGCCAAACATCCCGTCGAGCTCGTCGAGCGCTCCCTCGCCCCACTCGGAGAGCGCATGGAGAAGGACTTCGGTGTCGCCCGTGGAGCGAAACACGTGACCCTTGGCTTGCAGCTTGGCCCGCAGGTCGGCGAAGTTGTAGATCTCTCCGTTGAAGACGATCACGTCGCCCGTGGCGGGATTCACCATCGGCTGATGCCCGGCCGGCGAGAGGTCGAGGATCGCCAGCCGTCGGAAACCGAACGCGGCCACGGGGCCGGTGGGATCGCCCGTGAGCGGCATCTCGGCGAAGCCTTCGTCGTCGGGGCCGCGATGCACCATCGCCCGCGCCATCCGCTCGGTGGCGGCCCGGCCCCGCGTGGGCGGAAGTCCGATCACACCGCAAATGCCGCACATGAAGACGCTCGACCAGAGGCCAATCGATTCCACTCCGCCGCTGCAACCGCCCATGGCGGCCCCCCCCGAACACCGACGGAGTGATCGGAGTTTACCATGCTCATATGGAGGAAATCGTCCGGGAACGCCTAGGTGACGGGATCGAAAGGTGGACGGTGTGAACCCGATGTTCTCGAGGAGCGGATGAACTTCCTCCGTCGCCGCTGGCCCGGCGGCGGCAGGCGTTGGTAGCGGCGGGCGCGGCACGCGGCACGCGGCACGGTTGGCCCCCCGTCCCCGGGGCGGCTACCATCCTCGGGCTGCGGACACGACGGTCCGCCTTCCCCGTGGAGATGGTGGCATGGCCGGCATGATCGACACCCTGCTTGCGGGCAACGGCCGCTTCGTAACGGGCGAGTTCAAGCCCAACAAGAGCTATTACGGCACGATAGCCGACAAACAGAGCCCGAAGGTGCTCTGGATCGGCTGCTCCGACTCCCGCGTCAGTGAGCACCGGATCACGGGCTCCAAGCCGGGCACGATGTTCGTGCACCGCAACGTCGCCAACATCGTGGCCTTCAACGACGTGAACATTTCGGCGATCCTGGAATACGGCCTCAAGCATCTCGGGATCGAGGACATCATCGTCTGCGGGCATACCCGCTGCGGCGGGATCGCGGCGATCGAGGACGGGGTCCACGAAAACTACATCGCCGACTGGCTGTGCATCGCGACGGGCGCCAAGGAGGCGGCCGACCGGATCGCCAAGGAACGGAATCTCGGCCGCGAAGAGAAACTGGCCGTGCTCACCGAGGAGAACGTCAAGCTCCAGATCAAGCACCTCAAGAACCTCGCCCTGATCCGCAACATGCACGCCAAAGGGCCGCTGCCCAGGATCCACGGCTGGCTCTACCGGGTGGAGGACGGCACGATCGAGGTGCTCGTTGATGGCCGCCCGGGTCGTTCGGGCGACCCCCGCCCCGTGAAGGCCCGGCAGTCCAAGGGCGGCAAGCCCACGGCGGGCCGGCCCCGGCGCTGACGGCGGACCCGGCCCGCGCGTGTCGGGATGCGTGAGGCACCGCGACCGACGGTCACGCCGGCGGCCGCCGGCGGCGGGTGGCGTGCGGGTGCGCGGAGAGGCACTGATGCTCCTCCAGGCCCACGACCTCCAGGCGCCGGCCCGCCCGGGCGAAGTCATGGCCGAGCTCCTCGAGCTTCTCCATCACGCTGTGATCGACCAGCCGCGTGCCGGCCAAGTTCACCACCACATCGTTGCCCTGGACCAGGCCCAACTGCACGATCTGCCGGCGGAAGGGCAGCCAGTTGCTGAACACGGCCGACCCGGCGGCATCGATCTGCACGGTGCGATCGTCGAGCATGGTCACCTTGAGGAACGGCTTGAAGAACGAACCCAGCGACACGCCGTTGAGCGCGTGGATCACGAACTTCAGCCCGATTCCGATGCCCACGCCCACCAGCAGGTCGGTCGCCAGCACGCCCACGATCGTGGCCACGAAGATCAGCAGCTGTTCCGTGCCGATGCGGAACACGTTGATGAACTCCCGGGGCGAGGCGAGGCGGAAGCCCGTGTAGACGAGCATCGCCGCCAGCGCGGAGAGCGGAATCATGTGGATCAGACCGGGCAGGAGGGCGACGAACGCCAGCAGGAACAGACCGTGCCAGAAGTCGGCGAACCTGGTCTGTGCGCCGTTGTCGATGTTGGCCTTGCTCCGGACGATCTCCGAGATCATGGGCAGCCCGCCGACGAGCGCCGCGGCCGTGTTGGCCAGGCCGACGGCGAGCAGGTCACGGTTCATGTCGGTCTTTCGCTTCCAGGGGTCGAGGAGGTCGATTGCCTTGGCGGAAAGCAGCGATTCCACGGTCCCGACGAGGGCGAACATCACGACCCACCAGGCCGCCGCGAATCGCAGGTCGGGAGCGGTGAAGGCGGAGAAATCCGGCGCCGTCACCGCGGCCAGCAGGTTGCCCGGCACGTTGACCAGAAACGACTCGCCCACGGAATAGTCCCGGCCGCCGAACTGGTAGGTGTGGGAATGCGCGAGGTCGAAGAACAGGCCCAGCGGAACCGCCACGGCCAGCACGAGCAGTTGCGCTGGAACGAACCGGAGCCAGTCAGGACGGAGCCGCGACCGGATCCATGGCCAGCCGAACAGGATCACGAGGCTGACGAGGCCGATCAGCGTGATCACGGGATTGAGGTGCATGATCTTGTCGGGCAGTTCGAGCAGCAGCTCGAGCGGCTCGCCCTGTGACTTCTGGCCGAACACCACCGGGAGCTGCTTGAGGCAGATGATGCAGCCGATCGCGGCGAGCATTCCGTGAACGACCGCGGTCGGAAAGAACTCGCTGAGGGCCCCGGCGCGGAGCAGTCCGAAGAGGATTTGCACGATTCCCGCCACGCAGCCCACCGCCAGCGTCAGTCGATAGGCCCGGATGTTGACTTCGGCATCGAAGGCCGCGTTGGCGTCGTAGCCAAACGACTGCATGGCCCCCAGGACGATCACGATCAGGCCCGCCGCCGGTCCCTTGATCGTGAGTTCCGAGTTGCTGATGAAACTCGTGAGGATGGCGCCCACCACGGCCGTGAACACCCCGGCCACGGGCGGAAAGCCGCTGGCAAGCGAAATCCCGAGGCACAGGGGCAAAGCGATCAGGAACACGAGGAAACCGCTCGTGATGTCGGCCCGGAGAAATCGGGTGAAACCGGTCGCGTCACCGCGGGGGGCGGGCCCGGCGGTGGCAGCCGGCGGCGAGCCAGGGGGCGGGGTGTTCATGGATGTTCTCCGGGAAGGGACTGGGCGGGAGGATCGGTCTGCGGACCAAGCAGGGATGAGGCCACCTGCTCGAGCGACTGGACGAAGGGGCCGGGCCAGAGCCCCAAGCTGAAGAGTACCGCCAGGAGCAGGCCGAGGGGCAGACGCTCGCGGCGCAGGATCTGGTGGCGCGGGGCGTCGGGCGTGGCAGGACCGCCGAAAATCCGAAACCAGCCGCGCACGACCGCGATGCCGGAGAACACGGTGGCCACGATCACCAGCACGCCCGCATGGGGCTGGTCACCGAGGCTGCCCGCCACGATCAGGTCGTCGGCCACGAACGACAGCGTTCCCGGAAACCCGAGGCTTGCAAGCCCGAAGAGGAGAAAGAAGGCCGCCAGCGCCGGCGCGTCGCTGAACCGTCCCTGGGGGAAGTCGAGATCCAACGCCCCGGCCCGGCTCTCGAGCGCCCAGACGACCAGGCCGATCCCGGTGAGTGCCAGCCCGCTCGAAACCCACACCGCCAGCGCGCCGCACAGTTCCATCGGCAGGCCCCCCGCGAGCCCTGCCAACACCATCGCCGATTGGCTCAGGGCCAGTGTGCCCACCAGCCCGCGGACGTCTCGCTGCACGACGGCGAGCGCCGCGCCGTAGGCCGCCGTGACCAGCGC
>JBJTPO010000053.1:0-3523 GCA_046075145.1 Planctomycetota bacterium | reverse complement strand
AAACGCGTTCGGCACGCCTTCCGCTCGTCGCCGCGATCCTCGCCGGTGTCGCGGCTCTGGTCGGCGGTGCCGCCACCGCTGCGGACACCGAGACCGCCCGCATCGAGTATTTCGAACGGCACGTACGGCCCCTTTTCGTCGCCCGGTGCCACGCGTGTCACTCCGCCGATACCAAGCCCGCGGGCGGATTGCGGGTGGACGACCATCTCGGGCTGCTCGGTGGCGGCAATGCCGGGCCTGCCGTGATTCCACATGATCCGCAAGGCAGCCTGTTGCTCCGGCGGGTGCGGGAGGAGGGCAAGCGGCGGATGCCGCTCGACTCCGAACCCCTGACGACCGAGGAGATCGGCGTCCTCGAGACCTGGATCGCCGACGGTGCCGTCTGGCCGGTACTCGACGTCCCGGACGCCGGCGAGGATCAGAACGCCTGGTACGAATCGCTCCGCGCCGAGCACTGGGCGTGGCAGCCACTGGTCGCCGTCGCGCCTCCGCCCGCGGACGACGCCGGCTGGGCCCTCGACGACGCCGACCGTTTCATCCACGCACGACTCGAGCAGGAGGGGCTCGAACCCGCCGGCGACGCGTCGCGGCGGACCTTCATTCGCCGCGTGACGTTCGACCTCACGGGGCTGCCGCCCGATCCTGTCGCGGTGGATGCCTTTCTCGACGATGACTCGGCCGACGCCCATGAGGCGCTCGTGGACCGGCTCCTCGCATCTCCCGCGTTCGGCGTCCAGTGGGGCCGCCACTGGCTCGACGTCGCTCGCTTCGGCGAATCGACCGGGCCGAGCCGCAATGTGCCGTTTCCGCATGCCTGGCGCTACCGGGACTACGTCATCGATGCGGTCGCTCGCGATGTGCCGTTCGACGAGTTCATCCGCGAGCAGGTGGCCGGCGATCTCCTGCCCGCCGGAAGCGAGGAGGAAGCCAATCGGCTGCGGACGGCCACGGGCTTCCTCGCGCTCGGTCCGAAGGACGTGAATCAACGGTTCAAGAACCGCTTCGTCATGGACAACGTGGACGAACAGATCGACGTCGTGACGCGGTCGGTGCTCGGGCTGACCGTCAGCTGCGCACGCTGCCATGACCACAAGTTCGACCCCGTCCCCGCGACCGACTACTACGCCCTGGCCGGCATCTTCACGAGCACCGAGATGGCAGCGGGTCTGCGGAACCAGATGGGGGGCAGTGGACTGGCCTACTACGTGCCCGCCCAGTTGGTGCGGCTCGCCGGCGATGTTCCCGAGCCCGACGCGGCGGAGGTCGCGCGACTGACCGCGGAGGCGCAGGACGCCAAGGAGAAATGGGAGCAGATCCAGGGTAGTCCCGAAGGCCTCGCGCGGGGGCCGGATGGCCGGCCGGTGCAGCGAGCGTTTCGTCTTGCCCACGAACGGGCGCAGGCCGCGTTGCTCGAACTCACCGATCCGGCCCGCCACGGCCTCGTCGTGCATGGCGTGCGCGACTCGGCCGCGATCGGCGACACCAGCCTGCGGGTCCGCGGAATCGCTGAGAACGTGGGTCCGAGCGTGCCGCGGGGCTTCCTCACGGCGTTTCCCGTCCCCGGAAGCCCCTCGGTTCCCGCCGACCGAAGCGGACGGCACGAACTCGCGGCCTGGTTGACCAGTCCGCACAACCCGCTCACGCCCAGAGTGATCGTGAACCGGATCTGGGCACGCTTGTTCGGGTCGGGCATCGTCTCCACCGTCGACAACTTCGGGACGACGGGTGCCCCGCCGTCGCATCCGGAACTCCTCGACTTTCTCGCGCAGCGGTTCATCGCCGATGGGTGGTCGGTGAAGACCGCGATCCGTCGGCTCGTGCTCTCGCGCACGTACCGGCTGGGCACATCCCCCACCGCGGCCGGCATGCGGCAGGACCCCGCCAACAGGCTCCAGTGGCGGCACGCCCCTCGTCGCCTCTCGGCCGAGGAGATCCGCGACGCGACGCTCTTCACCACCGGTGGTCTGCAGGAATCCCCCGGTACCGGTTCGTACATTCAGGATTGGCAGATGCGCGAAATCCGTGACAACGGCGAGGAGGCCAAGCGGATCCACGAGCATGCGCTGGCATCGACGCAGCGGAGCATCTACCTGCCCCTTCTCCGCAGCATCGTGCCCAAAACGCTCGAGGCGTTCGATCCGGTGGAGCAGACGCTCGTCACCGGTGTGCGCGACACGACGAACGTACCTGGCCAGGCGCTCTATCTGCTGAATTCGACGTTCGTGCGCGGTCGCTCGCTCGCGTTGGCCACACGCCTCCTCGCCACCGGCGACGACGACGCAGGCCGCGCACGGGAGGCCTTCCGCGTCGTGCTCGGTCGCGAGGCGACGTCGACAGAGGTCGCACGCGCACTGGACTTCGTGGCGGTGTTCGCTGCGGACTACGCGGCCGAGGAGCCTGTTTCGCGCGGCGGTCCGCCCACGACGGCCGTGGCGACGACCAGCGACGCCACCATCGTGGACCCGGACCAGGCGGACCAGACGGGCATCCCCATCGGGGAGAGCGCCGTCGAAGCGCCCGACGCCCGTACGGCTGCATGGCTCGCGCTCGTGCAGGGACTCCTTGCCAGCGCCGAGTTTCGTCTGGTCCCGTAGTCACCTGTGGCACTTCCACCGTCTGGATCCATTCGTCCGGAGAACGAGTCCCATGAAGACGCGTGATCGTTTCCAAGCGGCCCCGCCCCACGCCATCGGACCGTCACGGCGGGGAATGCTGCAGGCATCCGGCGGGTTCGGGATGCTCGCGCTCGCCGGCCTGTTGGGGCGGCCGCGGGCGACTGCCGCTGTGGCGAGCGAGCCGACTACGGGGGCGGCGGTGGGAACGCCCCATCTTGCGCCGCGCGTGAAGCGGCTCATTTTCGTGCACCTCAACGGCGCCGTCTCCCAGCACGACACATTCGAGTACAAGCCGCTGCTCCAGAAGCACGACGGCAAGACGGGCCCCAACGGCGGCCGACTGGTCGCGTCGAAATTCCGCTTCGCGCAGCACGGCGAGACCGGCTCGTGGTTCTCGGAACTCCTGCCCGGCATCGCGCGTCACGCCGACAGCCTCTGCTGGCTCAGGGGGCTTCACACCGACACGCCGGCACACCCCCAGGCCGTCGTGCAGCTCCACACCGGCAGTGCCAATGCCGCGCTGACGAGGCCCAGCATGGGTGCGTGGCTGCTCTACGGGCTCGGATCGGAGTGCGAGTCCGTTCCCGGCTACATCACGATCAATCCGCCGCCCAACTTTGGTGGCACCGTCAACTTCGGCAGCGCCTTCCTGCCGGCACACTTCCAGGGAACGCGCATCGACGACCGCGGCCGGTTTCCCAACATCGCCCCCTCAGTCGGGCGTGTCGCGCAGCGACGGCAGATCGACTTCATCCAGGACCTCAACCGCCAGGCCGCCGCGGACCTCGGGGCTCCGGATGTCGTGGCCGGTGTCATCGAGTCGTTCGAGCAGGGTTTCCGGATGCAGGATCGACTGCCCGGGCTGCTCGACGTCTCGCAGGAGCCCGCCTGGGTGCAGACCGCCTACG
>JBJTPO010000052.1:0-3997 GCA_046075145.1 Planctomycetota bacterium | reverse complement strand
GCCGAGCTCACGCTCTGCAAGCGGGCCGGCACCGACACGGCGCGGGTGGGCGAGGAGATCGACTTCACGATCTACATGATCAACTCGGGCGACCGTCCGCTCACCGGCATCGTGCTGGCCGATGCGTTACCAGAGCGGCTCACGCTCGTGCCCGACTCGGCCGCTTCGAGCCTCCCGGCCAGGTTTTCGACCGAGACGGGAGACGATGGCTCGGTCGTGCTCACCTGGCGGCTGGCCGAGCCGCTGCCCCCGGGCGGAGAGGGATTCGTGCGGTTCCGCACGCTCGTGCGATAGCGGTCGACCCCGCCCCCGAAATCGAAGCCCCCGTGCGCGAGCAAGGGGGATGACGCCCACCATCGCCATCGGCGGCCCTTTCCGCGGCCAGGCGGCGTTTCCACGCGGATTTTCGCCGGCCCTGCCCTGCTTGGCTGTGGCAAACGGTTGCCGGTATGCTTCGGGCTTCCCCGCTCTTTCCACCGACCGCTTTCGCAACGAGGTATCCATGACTTGGTCTTGCTGCCGCTTTGGCGTCCCCCTCCTCCTCGTCGCGAGCATGCTGACCGCGCCCGTGGCCCTGGCCCTGCAGCCGGCCGCCGCCGAACCCGCCGCCCCGGCCACCGACGAGGCCGAGCTGAGCGTGCCGCAGCTGCCGGCCGACGCGAGCCCGGAGGAACTCATGGCGTTCGTCGAGGGCCTGTTGCCCCCGAAGCGGCAGCCCAAGTCGCGGGAGGAGATGTTCGCCTACATCAAGGGCGTGTCGCAGGTGGCGGTCGAGGCCGCCGACAAGGTGCTGGGCCAAGTGAAGGAAGACGAGGAGCTGTTCGCCAAGGCCGCCCGACTGAAGCTCGAGAGCCTCTCCGCCTTGGCACGGCTCGGTGAGGAGAAGGCCGCCGCCGACATGGCCGCCTTCGCCGCGAAGCTGGCCGAGAGCCCGGTCAAGCCCCTGGCCATGGAGGCCAAGCGGATGTTGATCGTGGCCGAGGCACAGAAGATGTTTCAGACGGGTGAGTTCGACGGCGCGGGAGCGATCGTGACGAAGACCGCCGCGCTGCTCGAGGCTGACCCCGATGACCTGCAGACGGCCGGTCTGGCCATGCAACTCGCCGGCGCGCTCGAGCAGATGCCGGGCGGCGGTGACGTGGCCGTGACCGCGATCAAGACCTTCGGCCCCCTGTTCGCCAAGAGCGGCAACGAGCGGGTCCAACAGCTGGCCGAGGGCTTCCAGGGCAAGCTCCGCCTGCTCGAACTGCCGGGCAAGCCGATGGAGATCAAGGGGGCCCTGCTCGACGGCGGCCCGTTCGATCAGGCGAAGTTCGCCGGCAAGGTGGTGCTCGTCGACTTCTGGGCCACCTGGTGCGGCCCGTGCGTGGCCGAGATCCCGAACATGCTCGAGCAGTACGAGAAGTACCACGACAAGGGCTTCGAGGTGGTCGGCATCAGCCTCGACGAGGACAAGGCCGCGGTCGAGAAGTTCGTGACCGACAACAAGATCCCGTGGCCGATCCTGTTCGCCGGCAAGGGCTGGCAGGATCCGGTCGCCCAGTTCTACGGCATCTCCGGGATCCCGCAGCTTGTCCTGATCGGCCGCGACGGCAACGTGATCACGCTCGATTGCCGCGGCGCGAAGCTTGGCGCGAAGCTCGCGGAGCTCTTCACGGACGCTGCCGACACGGACGCCGGCAAGGAACCCGGCTGACGTGGCCGTCTCCCGACGGGCGGCGGCCTTCGACTCCTCCGGCATTCGCAAGGCCTTCGACCTCGCGGCCCGGCTGAGCGACCCGATCAACCTCTCGATCGGCCAGCCCGACTTCGCGATGCCCGAGGCCGCCCGGACCGCGGCCAAGGGCGCGATCGACGCCGGCAAGAACGGCTACACGCCCACGCAGGGCATCCCCGCCCTGCGGGAGCGGCTCGAGGCCCGGGCCCGGCAGGAGACGGGCCAGGACGGCCGGCGGCTGATGGTGACCAGCGGCACGAGCGGCGGACTCGCGCTGGCGCTGATGGCGCTCGTGGATGCCGGGGACGAGGTGATCATCTTCGAGCCGGCCTTCGTGATGTACCGGCCGCTGGTCGAGTTTCTCGGGGGTCGGGTGGTGGCGATCGACACGGCGCCGACCTTCCAGATCGACGTCGATCGCGTGGCGGCGGCGCTCACCTCGAAGACGAAGGTGATCCTCCTGAACACGCCGGCCAACCCCACGGGCGTGGTGGCCGCGGCGGAGACCGTCCGCGGCCTGGCGGCGCTGGCCGACCGCCACGGCGTGACCATCATCAGCGACGAGCTCTACCGCACGCTCTGCTACGACGCCCCCTTCGCCTCCCCTGCCCTGCACTCCGAGCGGGTCGTGGTGCTCGACGGCTTCTCCAAGTCGCACGCCATGACCGGCTGGCGGGTGGGCTGGCTGCACGGACCGGCCGACGTGGTCGACGCGTGCACGATGATTCAGCAGTACACCTTCGTCTGTGCCCCGCAGGTCGGTCAGTGGGCGGCGCTCGAGGCGCTCGAGTGCTCCATGGACGCGCCGCTGGCCGAGTGCCGCCGCAAGCGTGACAAGCTCGTGGCCGGCCTCCGCAACCACTACGACTTCCAGGTGCCGGGCGGCGCGTTCTACCTCTACCCCCGCGCCCCGGGCGGCTCGGGGGCGGCCTTCGCCGAGCGCGCGGTGGCCGAGGAGAAGCTGATCGTGGTGCCGGGCAAGGTGTTCGGCGCGGCCGACACCCATTTCCGGATCGCCTACACGACCGACGACCGCACGCTCGACCGGGGCATCGAGGCGCTCCGTCGCCTCGCCTGAAGCCTCCGAGTCGAGCGCGCGGACGCCGCGCGACTCAGTATTTCCCCTGGTCGCCTCTGATCACCCCGCCGCCCGCCCGGATCGCGAACGGGCCGAAGACCAGGCCGCCGATTTTGGCGGACCTCATGGCCATTCCTTCGGATCGAGGTAGTCGCCTGCCGCCCGCGTCACGAGCGCCGCGAACACCTGGATCGAGATGTCGCTGCGGATCAGGCGGGCGCTGGCGTCACCGAACACCACGTGCACCCCACCAGGGTGAAAGCTATAGGGCTCCGACGTGCCGTCGGTTCCGTAGTACGGGTGGGTCGCAGCGGTGACTGCCTCGCCATTCGTGGCATTCACGGCGATGGCGGCATTCGTCCCGAACATGGCACCGTCGCGGCTTGCACCATCGAACGAGAAGTCGCTGGCCGGGCGGCACCAGCCGCCGGCGTTCAGACGACTGCCAGGAAACTTCTGTGCCGGGTCGATGGCCTCGAGCCGCTTACGGCCGCGGAATACCCAGGGACGGCCGGCACTTTCGCAGAGCAGAATCGTCGAGGAAAGGCCATCGGTCACATCACCCAGCTTGGGCTTCGCGCCGCTGCCGTAGTCCTTGGGGAGCATGCCGTCGCCGGCCCCGCTGCCGCCAGGCGCGCTCGTGGCCGCCGCCTTCGTCTTGCTGGAGCCTGTGCCTTCAGGAGTCGGATCCTGGAGCCTGGCATCGACGAAGATGATCGGCGAATAGTCCGTGGATGCCGCCAACAGGCCCGGTGTTCCGGGGTTTGCCGCATCCCACACGACGTCGGTCGTTGGATATTCTTCTGGCCGGGCGTCGAACCGCTTGCCGGCACCCGGCGAGGACGGGCATTCGAGCACCGGAATGCGGGTGTTCGCCAGTTGCTTGTTCGAGACCTTGAATCCCTTGGCGGTGTCGGGACTGTCGTCGAACCACTGTTCCTCGAAGTTCCAACGATCATGGACGGAACTCTGCTCGATGTACGGCAGAACCTTCGTCACCCAGGCGATCCGAACGGGTGTCTGGCTCGTGAACGACCGGGAACTGTTGGGCAGGGACTTGGTGGCGTCCTCGAAGACGAGGCAGGCCAAGCCAGCCTGACGGACATTGTTGAGGCACATGGTCCGGCGAGCGGACTCCCGCGCGGCTTGCACCGCCGGTACGAGCAGGCCCACCAGCGTCGCGATGATCGCGATCACGACGA
>JBJTPO010000051.1:0-1557 GCA_046075145.1 Planctomycetota bacterium | reverse complement strand
AACACCCACGCCCTGGCGAGTTCGTCCGAGGAGCTCACGAGTGTCAGCCAGCAGATGAGCGCCGCCGCCGAGGAGACCACCGCCCAGGCGAATCTCGTCTCGGCGGCCGCCGAGCAGGTCAGCGGCAATGCCCGGATGGTGTCGGGCTCGATCGACAACCTCGTGACCAGCATCCACGAGATCGCCAAGAGCGCCCAGGACGCGGCCGGCGTGGCCCGGCGGGCGGTCGAGATGGCCGGCTCGACCTCCGCCACCATGGACGCCCTGGGCCGGTCCTCGGGCGAGATCGGTGCGGTCGTCAAGGTGATCACCTCGATCGCCGAGCAGACCAACCTGCTGGCCCTCAACGCCACGATCGAGGCGGCCAGGGCCGGCGAGGCCGGCAAGGGCTTCGCGGTCGTGGCGAACGAGGTCAAGGAGCTCGCCCGCGAGACGGCCAAGGCGACCGAGGACATCGGCGGCCGGATCGAGTCGATGCAGCACGACACGGCCCGGGCCGTGGCGGCGATCGCCGAGATCGGCTCGGTGATCGGCCGGATCGACGAGCTTCAGACGCGGATCGCCGCGGCGGTCGAGGAGCAGTCGGCCACCACCGGTGAGATCAGCCGCAACATCGCCGAGGCCACCACCGGCTCGGGCGAGATCGCGGAGAACATCGTGCAGGTGGCCCAGGCCGCCCAGAGCACGGCCGAGGGGGCCTCCAACACCCAGGTCTCCTCGCAGGAGCTCGCCCGCATGGCCCAGGCGCTGCAGCGGCTGGTGGACGAGTATCGAAAGTGAGATAGTTCGGCACGGCATCGCGGGAGGATCTGCGGTCGAAACGGTGGCGAGGAAGCCGGTCATGCGGGCACTGGTGGTCGATGACTCGAAGCCGAGCCGGAGCATCGTCACCCGGGCGCTGCGGGACCTCGCGTTCGAGTGCGCCGAGGCCGCCAATGGAGCCGAGGCGCTTGCCGCGCTCTCCGCCTCGGGGCCGCCCGATCTCGTGACGGTCAACTGGCACATGCCGGTGATGGACGGGCTGGAGCTGATCCGGCGGCTGCGGGGCGATCCCGCCACCCGCAAGCTGCCGCTGGTGATGATCTCGACCGAGCACGACCGCGACCGGATCAGCGAGGCGCTCGCCGCCGGCGCCGACGAGTATCTCGCCAAGCCGTTCACGCCGGACGCGCTGGCGCACAAGCTCGCGGCGCTGGGCGTGTGCGGGGCTGCCGGGCCTCGGCGGGAGAGCCGGCCGGTCCGGGTGCTCGTCTGCGACGACTCCCACACGATCCGCAGCGTGCTGACTGCCACGCTCGCCTCCGATCCGGGCGTGCGGATCGCCGGCACGGCGGTCAACGGCCAGGCCTGCCTCGACCTGCTCGCCTCGGGCGACCTGCCGGATGTCGTGCTGCTCGATGTGGAGATGCCGGTGATGGACGGCCTCACGGCGCTCAAGGAGATCCGCCGCCGCCATCCCCGGCTGCCGGTGGTGATGTTCTCGAGCCTTACCGAACGGGGCTCGAAGGCCACGGTCGACGCGCTCGTCGCCGGGGCCAACGACTACGTCGCCAAGCC
>JBJTPO010000050.1:0-5109 GCA_046075145.1 Planctomycetota bacterium | reverse complement strand
GTCGGCGGCTTCGGCCACGTGTAGTCGAGGTCGCTCTCGATCTGGGCCGGCGGCATCCGCCGGGCCTCGATCTCCTCGATCGCGAGCTCCACCCACTCGACCGCGTCGTCGTAGCTGAGCAGGTTGAAGGGCCCGGCCTGGTTCGGGCTGTGGCACTTCTGGCAGTTGGTGTGCAGGAAGGGAAGCACGTCCTTGGCGAAAGTCGGCGAGTTCGTGGCGGCCGCAGCCGCCGGGGCGACCGGCCGCTCCGGCCGATCGAGCGGGCAGCCGGCGGCCTTGGTCCACGGCTTCCGGATCTCGCGGCCGGCGAGCAGATCCTGGATCGCGTTGGCAAGTTCCGGCTCGGCATCGCCGGGCGTCATCACGCCGCGAATCTTGTAGCGGTCGTCGATCCGGCCCGCGTAGCGAATGCGGCGGTCGCGGTCCACGAGCACCACCTCGGGCGTCATCGTTGCGCCGAGGGCCTCGGCCAGCCCGAAGTCGGTGTCGAGATGGATCGGGAACGCGAGGCCGAATGTTTTGCGATAGGTCTCGATCTCGGCCGGGTCGTCGCGCTCGCAGACGACGCCCACGAAGCGGACGCCGTCGTCTCCAAAGTTCTTCGCCAACTGTCCGAGCACCGGGCCATATTCCTGCGCGAGTGGGCAGGCGGGATGGAGGAACGCGAAGCAGACGGCCCGGCCATCGGGGCCGCAGAGTTCGTCCCAGCCGTGGACGGCGCCGTCGGTTCCCGTCACGCGCAGCAGGTTTTCAGGCAGGGGATCTCGAGAGCCCTGCCGCGAGACCAGTTGGCTTTGCGCTGCCGTCGTGACGGCTTCCAGGCCAACCCATGGCGCGAGACACGCCACCAACGCACCAAGGGACCAAAGGGCCACTGCCGACAGCGACGCACCCGATCCAGAGTTCCGAAAGACCTCAGCGTTTACCATGGACGGTAGATTGCCACGGTTCACGGGGAATGACAACGACTTTTCACGATGGCGGCTGACTGCCAGGCAGCACCCCGGGCGAGGATTCCGTACAGTAATGACTTGCAGTTGCCACGCCCTGTCCCCCTGAGGAATTCGGCCATGCGTTCGAGAGCCATCATCTGCGGCGTCGTCCTTCTGGCCTTGGCCTCCGTTGCCCAGGCGGCGCCCGATGCCGGTGCCAAGGCCCGCGGCGAGTTCAACTTCTACGGTCACAGCGTCCACAGTTCCTTGCAGAGCGCCCATTCGCATGCCCGGCACTACGCCACGTACCTGACCCATGTTCAGTCTCTTCCGGCCCCGGCGACGGTCGACGTCGAGGTGGCGAAGTCGGCCGGCGACGCGATCGGCGACTCCATCTCCACGATGCGGCGACACCTCGCGGTGATGCGGAAGCACGCGACCGCGCTGGGCGACAAGGAGGCTCTCGGGATGATCGACGACGTCGAGCGCAACCTGGCCGAGGCAGGGGAGCATCATGCCGCCCTCCAGGCGACGCATGCCGGCCAGTCCATCGACGCCGCCACGGCCAAGCAGCACGTGGACAAGGTCAACACGGCACTCGAGAAGGCCCGGCGGGAGCACGACGAAGTGATGAAGAAGATCGGCGAGGGCACCTAAGGAGGGCCCCGCGATGGCCCGAATGGTCGCCACGGCGGCCGCCCGGGCCCATGCGGTGACGGGATGGACGCGGGCGCGGAAGCAGATTACGCCACTGTTGAAGAAGAGATCGCTGGGGCGGCCGCGGGATCCCGAGACATTTCATGACCGACAACGATTCCACAGCCTCGCCGATCCTCCGCGTGCTCGAGGGGCTGCTGGCGCGACACCGCGATTGCCGCGACGGGGCGGTGGCGAGCTACATCCCGGAACTCGCCAAGGTCGATCCGGAACTGTTCGGCATCTGCGTGGCCACCACCGACGGCCACGTGTACGAGGTGGGCGAAAGCCGCCACCGGTTCACGATCCAGTCGATCTCGAAGCCCTTCGTCTACGGCCTGGCCCTCGATGATCACGGCCCGCAGGCGATGGCCCGGAAGGTGGGCGTCGAGCCGAGCGGCGACGCCTTCAATGCGATCAGCCTGCACCCGGAAGACGGCCGCCCGTTCAATCCGATGATCAACGCGGGCGCGATCGCCACCACGGGGCAGATCGTCGCCCCGGACCCCGAGCACCGGATCGGCCGGATCCTGGAGTGCTTCGGCCGCTACGTCGGTCATCCGCTGGAGATCGATGCGGCGGTCTACGAATCGGAGGCGCGGACCGGCCATCGCAACCGGGCGATCGGTCACCTGCTGCGGAACCACGAGGTGCTGGGTGATGATCCGACGCCGATCGTCGACGTCTACTTCCGGCAGTGCTCCGTGCTCGTCGACTGCCGTGACCTGGCCCTGAAGGCCGCCACGCTGGCCAACCAGGGCGTGAATCCGCTGACGGGAAACCGCGCGATCCGGCGCGAGAACGTGGAGAGCGTGCTCAGCGTGATGGCGTCGTGCGGCATGTACGACTCGTCCGGCGGCTGGATCTACAACGTGGGCATGCCGGCGAAGAGCGGGGTCGGCGGGGGCGTGGTCGCCGTGCTGCCGGGGCAGTTCGGGATCGGCGTCTTCTCGCCCAGGCTCGACCGGCAGGGCAACAGCGCGCGGGCCGTAAAGGTATGCGTCGACCTGTCGCGTGCCTGGGAACTGCACCAGTTCAATCCTCCGTATTGCACCCAGACGAGCCTCCGGCACTCCTACACGGCGGCCGAGAAGCAGTCGTATCGCGCCCGTCCGCCGGGGGAAGGGGCCCTGCTCCGTGATCACGGGCAGGCGATCCGCGTCGTCGAGGTGCAGGGGATGCTGTCGCTCGCGACGACCGAACCGATCGTGCGGGACGTCCTCGCCTCGTGCCAGGGGCTGCGGAGCATCGTGATCGACTTTCAGCACGCGACCGGGATGACGACGTCCGCCGCAACCGTCTTCGCCGATCTCGTGGGCCAACTGCGAGCGGCGGGAGTCCGGGTGTTCGTCAGCCACGAGCATGCCGTGCCGGAGATGACGCGGCAGTTCGTCGAACGGCTGGGTGAGACGACGGCGGGCGAGGTGCTGCGGTTTCCGACGCTCGATGCAGGCCTGGAGGCCTGCGAGGACGAACTCGTGGCCGCGGTGCAGCCCGACGGCGAGCTGCGGGTGCAGGGCGTTCGGGAGAACGAGCTTGCGACGGGCATGGCGGAGGACGAGGTCGAGGTGTTCGAGTCGCTGCTCACGGTGCGGCGGTTCGGGCGGGGCGAGGAGATCGTGCGGCAGGGGGACGAGGCGCAGACGCTGTTTCTGATCACGCGGGGCGTGGTCGGGGTCTGGGCCGGATCCGATGCCAGGGCTGCGCGCCGCGTGGCGAGTTTTTCGGCCGGCACGACGGTCGGCGGCATCGCGTTCATCGACGGCCGGCAACGCTCCGCGACCCTCGTGGCGGACGGCGAGGTGGAATGTGCCGTCCTCGAGCGGGCCGACTTCGATCGTCTCCAGGGGACGCATCCGCGGATCCATGCCCGGATTCTGATCAACATCGCCATCTCCATCGCCGCCAAGCTCCGGCTGGCGAACGACCACCTCGCCGTGCTGTCGGCGCGGCGGGGGTGAGGCGGCCGGCGATCGGCTCGAGGTGACCGTCAGATCGAGATCTGCTCGCCGATCTCCATCACCTGATCCGCCGGCAGGCCGTAGCGCTGCTCCTCGCGGACGGCGTTCCGCTTGAGGTAGGCGAAGATCGCCTCGGGGATGAACGCCAGCGTGCTGGCATTGTCGGCGACGATCGTGGAGTGGCCGATGAAAAAGGTCGCCGTGTCGAGGTCGATCGGCAGCGACTCCTTTTCCGCCAGCCGCCGCAGGCAGGGAATCAGGAGGGGCTTCTCCATGTAGCCGAAGCGGAGGTCGATCCTGAGGAAGCCGTCGGCCAGCCGCTCGACTTCGGCCCTCGCTCCGTCGGTGACTTCCGGCTCCGCCACGTCGGCGACCGTCAGGAGCACCACCGTTTCGTGGAGCGTGCGGGTGCCCCGGATCTGGTGCACGAGCACCGGCGGGAGGTGGTCGCGGCTGGTCGCCAGGAAGATCGCGCTGCCCGGCACACGGGCCACGACGAGCGGCCGCAGTCGCGGCCACTCCGACTGGAAGTCACCGTACTGGGTCGAGTAGCTCCGCATCACCGCGGTGCGTCCGTGGCTCCAGATGAGCATGGCCGCGATCAGCAGCGCCCCGATGAGCATCGGCACGTAGCCACCGTCGAAGAACTTGAAGACGTTGGCGATCAGGAACGGGACGTCGAGCCCGAGGAACAGTCCGAGCACCGCCAGGGACGGCAGCCGGCCCCAGCCCCAGGTGTGCCGGATCACGAGGTAGTAAAGGATCGTGGTGATCGCCATCGTCCCGGTGACGGCCAGGCCGTAGGCCGCCGCAAGCTTGACCGACTCGCGGAAGGTGAGCACCAGCGCGAGGCAGCCGACCCCGAGCAGCACGTTGACCTGGGGGATGTAGATCTGTCCCTCGCTCTCCCACGCGGTGTGTTGGATCGTCACCCGCGGCAGGAACCCGAGGAGCATCGCCTGGCGGGTGAGGGAAAAGGCGCCGGAAATGAGGGCCTGCGAGGCGATGATCGTGGCGAGGCTCGCGAGCACCACGAGCGCGTAGGTGGCCGGCCCTGCGGGAACGAGACTGTAAAAAGGATTGGCCGCCGCGGCCGGGTCGCGGAGGAGGAGGCTGCCCTGGCCGAGGTAGGAGAGCATCAGGGCCGGCATCACGAGCCACAGCCAGGCCCGCCGGATCGGCGCGAGCCCGAAGTGACCCATGTCCGCATACAGGGCCTCGCCCCCGGTCACGACGAGCACCACGGATCCCAGGATCAGCAACCCGTGGAGCCCGTGCCGCTGGAAGAACTCGACGCCGTGCCACGGCAGGACCGCCTCGAGCACTTCCGGACGCTGCGCGATCTGCCAGAGGCCGAGGCCGGCGAGCGTGAGGAACCAGACGAGCATGATCGGGCCGAACAGCCGGCCGACCCGGCCGGTGCCCTGTCGCTGGATCGCGAACAGGCCCACGAGGATCAGGCAGGTGATCGGCACCACCCAGGCCTCGAGCGCCGGGCTGGCGACCGCGAGCCCCTCGAC
>JBJTPO010000049.1:0-8842 GCA_046075145.1 Planctomycetota bacterium | reverse complement strand
CGCAGGCCTGCGGCCAGGAGCGCGGGGAGGTTGTGGTCCTCCAACCGGTCGAACACCCGCAGCTTCACGTTTGAGAACGGGCAGACGGTGAGCGGCACCCGCTCCCGCACCAGCCGGGCCACGACCGCCGGGTCTTCGAGGCAGCGGACCCCGTGGTCGATCCGCTCGGCGCCTAGCGCATCGAGCGCGCCGGTGATCGAGGCGGGCGGGCCCTCCTCGCCGGCGTGGGCCACCGCATGGAGCCCGAGCGCCCGGCACTTCGCGAACACCTGCCTGAACTTCTCGGGCGGATTGCCCCGCTCGCCCGAGTCGAGGCCGACGCCGATAAAGTGCCCCCGAAAGGGCGTGGCCTGCTCCAGAGTCTCGAACGCCTCCCGCTCGGTGAGGTGGCGGAGGAAGCACATGATCAGGGCGGCCGAGACGCCCAGCTCCGTGCGGGCCCGCTCCACCGCCCGCGCGAGCCCGCGCACCACCGTCTCGAACGGCACGCCCCGGGCGGTGTGGGTCTGCGGATCGAAGAAGATCTCGGCCCGCACGACGTGGTCGGCCTTGGCCCGCTGGAGATACGCCCAGGCCAGCTCAAAAAAATCCTGCTCGTGGAGCAGCACGGCCGCGGCCGCGTAGTAGATGTCGAGAAAACTCTGCAGGTCGCTGAAGGCGTAGGCCCGCCGCATCGCCGCTGGATCAGGGTAGGGCAGGGCGACGCCGTTGCGGCGGCCGATCGCGAAGGCCAGCTCCGGCTCCAGCGACCCCTCGATGTGGAGGTGGAGTTCGGCCTTCGGCGCGGCGGCCACGAGCGCCGGCAGCCGCTCGGCCGAGATCCGGGAAAAATCGTGCTCGCTCGCCATCGCGTCTCCCTCGGGTGCCGGCCCGCTACGCCTTCCCCACGATCTTCACGCCGGTGGTGAGCCCGAGCGGCACGGGCTTGCGGCCGAAGCGGATTTCGATCAGGGCCGCCAAGCTGCCCGCAAACTCACGCCGCGTCGGGTCAGGTGACTGGCTCCTGGCTTCACTTCGCATGCGCGACGCTCCGACGGGTCTTCGTGGATGCCGTGTGCCGAGCTACGATCCGGCGGGCGGCCTCGGCGAGTTGCTCGCGGACATCGGCGGGCTCGAGCACCTCCACGTGCTCGCCGAGCGCGAGCAGTTGCGGCAGCATCTCGGCATCCCAGGCCCGGTCTATTTCCAGCACGATCCCGCCGTCGGGTTGCGGTCGCACCCGCTGGCCGGGGTGAAACGGCTTCTCCCGCGCCCAGCGGGCCCGCGGGGCGTCGATCCGGATCCGGTAGCGCCGCGGCGGGTCGGGGGAGCGGAAGAGCGTGATGCTGTCGGCCAGCAACTCGTCCACCGGCTCGGGGCTCGGCTCGAAGCTCCGCGACGTGACCCGGGCGTCGGCCACACGGTCGAGCTTGAAGAAACGGATCCCGGCGCCGCCGGCATCGGCGCGGTCGCGGCCCGCCGGAGCCCGCGCGCCGGCGATGTAGACGGCGCCCTCATAGAGCACGAGCGCCCGCGGATGGACGAGAATCCGCTGCGGCGCCTCGTCACCGAGGGCCGTGTATCGCAGTTCGAGCTCAAGCGAGTTGCGAATCGACCGGTTGACGGCGTTGAGGAGCCGCGGCCCGTACTTCGGCCCGACAGGCCGCGGGTGGACGACGAGCCCGTCCCGATGAGCAGCCACGTAGTCGAGCAGCTCGGGCGTGGCCACCCGCTCGAGCTTCGCCAACAGCTGGCCGATCCCCCGCCAGTAGCAGGTGCCCGCCAGCGGCGTGAGGAACTCCCTGGCCACGGCCAGCGAGAGGAGTTCCGGGAGCGTGACGGCCGGGGCGGCGAGTTCCTCGGCGCCCCGGCCCGGCTGGATGGACCAGGCGTCGCAGGTGGTGCCCCGCAGCGTCCGCTTCCGCGAACGCTTCACGGCGTAGCCGAACTTGCCCAGAAACTCGACGTCGCGACGGATGTTTTTTTCGGACATCTCGTCGATCACCCCCCAGGAGACGAGCCGATCCTTGAGCTCGGCGGTGGTGAGCGGCTGGCGGGCGCCGAACAGGATGTCGATCAGGTGAAACACCCGCAGCAACTGCTCATGCCTGCTGATCGAGTCCATCCGTAGCTCCTTCTCGGGGGTGGTGTGCATCATAGCCTCGCGGCGGGATTCGCTCGCCAGGTGGAACGGCAGGGCTGGCGTACGGATCGGGTGTGCCGAGCTGGCGCCCCCTCTTGGGGGAGCTCGGCGTGGACCAACGTTGTCTCCGCGGGCAGGTACCGTTCGCCCTTTCCGATCCCGCGGAGGAAGAACTCATGGACAGCCCACCGACCGTTTCTCGCGTCTCGATCCGCCTGGTGCCGGAGGAGGCGGGCCGCAGTCTGCGGCGACCGACCATGCGCCGGCGGTACACCTATCGGCCTTTGGCGATCGGCGCCGCTGTCTTGCTGCGGCCCCGATCAGCCGGCGGTCGCTGGGTCGTGCGCGTTTCGAGCGCGGGGCTGGTGAAGCCCCGCGGTCCCCGCTCGCTCCCGGCGGCCGTCGCCCGCTCGCGCAGTCTGCGGGCGGCCGGGATCATGGCCCGGGCAGCCGTTGCGCTGCTGGCCCCGGAGGACGTCGCACTGCTGAAACCCACCGGCCGCCTCGCAACCGCTGCCAGCCTGCGGCACGACTGCTACGGCTGGTCGCTGCTCTACCAGCTCCCCGGGATGCGGGGCATGGCCGTGATCGATTCGCACGAGCGGTTCGCCGACCTTCCGGCCTTCTACGATTCACCGCTGGAGTTCATCGACCGGGCGGCCTTCCTGGCTGACAGGGGCATCCCCTCGCGGCCGCTTGCGCTTGTCACGCAGTTCGACGACTTCGGGCCCGGGCCCGACGGACGGATCTGCAACCTCTTCTACCCCCGAGGTGTGTTCCATCGGGGTTGGGGCGGCGAGGGCCACTGACGCCGGCGCGTCACGTTTCGGTGCTCAACCGTTCCTGAAGTTCGAGCCAGCGTTCCTCGGCGGCGGCCAGCTTCGTCTCGACGTCGCCGAGCGCGGTATGCAGCCGGAGCGCCTCGGCCGGATCGGTCGCGGCCAGCAGCGCCGCGTGCCGCTCCTTCTTCTCGGCGTCGAGTCGGGCGACCGACTTCTCCACGTTGGCCAGTTCCTTACGCAGGGCCCGATCGTCGCCACCTGCCGGCTTGACGGCACCACGGCCGGCGGGCTCGGGGCGACCGCCCCGGGGCGGGGCAGGGGGGCGGTGCCGGCCGGTGGCCGCCTCGGCCGCGTCGATCTCGCCGGTCACCTTGGCCACGTACGTTTCGTAGGCGCCGAGGTGGTCGACCACGCGGCCCTCCCGGACCTCGATCACGGTCGTGGCCACCGTCCGCATGAAGGCCCGGTCGTGGCTCGTGAAGATGACGGTGCCCGCGTAGTCGGTGAGGGCGGTTGCGAGCGCCTCGACCGTCTCCACGTCGAGGTGGTTGCCCGGCTCGTCGAGCACGAGCACGTTGGCCGAGCCGAGCAGCAGGCCTGCCAGGCAGAGCCGGGCCCGCTCGCCGCCGGAGAGCACCCGCACGGTCTTCGAGAGGGCCGATTGCCGAAACAGCATGGCGGCGGCGAGGTCGAGGATGCGCTGCTGCTTGGTGCCCGGCGCGGCGGCCCGCTCCAGGTGGTCGAGCACGGTGAGCCGCTCGTCGAGGCTCGTGTAGACATGCTGGGCGTAGGTGCCGATCTCACAGCCGTGTCCCCACTTCACGTCACCAGAGAGCGGCGGCAGGGAGCCGACGAGCGTCCGCAGGAACGTGGTCTTGCCCTGGCCGTTGTCGCCGACGATTGCGGCCCGGGAGCCGTGCCCGACTTCGAGGGCGATCTCCCGGGCCACGGCGTAGTCCGGATAGCCGATCACGATTTCGCGGCAGCGGACGGCGGCGCCCCGGCGGGGCGCGATCTCGGGGCAGCGAATCGCGGCCGTGGGCGCGTCGAGCGGGATCTCCTCGAGTTCGAGCTTTTCGAGCTCCTTGGCCTTCGACTTGGCCCGCGAGGCGGTCGAGGCGCGGGCCCGATTGCGGGCGATGAAGTCTTCGAGCTCCCGCTTGCGCGTGAGCACGGCGGCGTTGGTTCGCTCGATCGTCAGCCGGCGCTCCCGCTGGTGGATGAGATAGTCGTCGACGGGGCCGGGGTGGAGCGTGAGCTTGCCGTGGGCGAGGTCGAGCGTCTGGTCGCAGGTGGCATTGAGGAACGCGCGGTCGTGGGAGACCACCACGCAGGCCTCGCGGTAGCCCCGCAGGAAGTGCTCGAGCAGGATCTGCGTCCGCAGGTCGAGAAAGTTGGTCGGCTCGTCGAGCAGGAGCAGGTTGGGCTCGTGGAGCAGGAGCGCCGCGAGCTTGACGCGGGTCTGCCAGCCGCCGGAGAGCGCCTGAACGGGCCCGGTGAGCAGGAGACCTTTGAGCTCGAACTCCCCGGCCACCTCGCCGCACTTCCAATCGGGCTTGCCGCTATCCCGCTCGAGAAACTCGAGCGCGCTCTCACCTGGGAGAAACGGATCGTGCTGCCGCAGGTAGCCGAGCCGCAGGCGGGGATGGCGGACGACCTCCCCCGAGTCGAGTTCCTCCTCCCCGAGGATGATCCGCAGGAGGGTGCTCTTGCCGGCACCGTTGCGGCCGATGAAGCCCACCCGACCGTCGTCGGTGATGGTGGCGTTGGCCCCGTCGAGGAGCACCTGATCGCCATACCGCTTGAAGGCGTTTTGGATGTCGAGCAGAACCGCCATCCAGGACCCGGATCAGGAAGGAGCGAGGAGCGGAGGGCACGGGAGTCGAACCCGCAACCGGTTTCCCGGCACCACATTTCCAGTGTGGCCGCTAGCCATTCGCTTACCCTCCAAACCAGCCTTTTTCGGTCTGTCTCCCCCGCTGTCTCCCCCGGTTCCGGGTTCGTCACATGGGGTGTGCAGCCTCGATCGGCCGATGGCTGCCGCAAGTATAGCCTGCGAAAACCGTGCCGAAAACGCGCCCGCTTCCACGCGAGCGAACGCGCCGCTCTGTGTATCCCACCCAGGGCGCCGTCCTGCGGCGGCGCTCCGCGCAGCTTCGAGAAATGGGGCGATCGCCCCGAGGCGTCGTGGACGGCCGGTCAAATGCCGGGGTCGTTCCGTGCCGAAAACAGGGGCGGAGAGCCAAGGGCAACAGGTTCACTATGCCACGCCGCACCAGCCACCTCGTCGCCATCGTCGCCGTGCTTGGCCTGGCCTGTCCGGTGGTGAGGGCCGGTGACGAGATCGAACAGGTGGCGTTTCTCGCGCCGGAGATCGACGAGCCGGCGCCGCTTTCGCAGCCCGGTGACGACAACATCGTCTACCGGCTCGTGCACCGACTGATCCCCGAGGGATCCGACCGGCCGATCCCGGCCGCCGACATCACGCTACCCGGGCCGGACTCAGCCAACTTTCCCAATAGCCCCTACACGCTTCCGAAGGGCCGCTCCTATGTCGAGACGATTCCCTGCACGTATGCCTTCGAGGGCCCCGGCACGGGCTCCGTGTGGTCGTGGCCGCTCCTGATGCGGACCGGGCTCACGGACCGGTGCGAACTCCGGATCCTGTCCCAGGGGCCGACCGTCGTCGGCGCGACCCCGGACACGCCGGCCTACGACGGGTTCGCGCCCCTCGTCTTCGACATGAAGGTGCACCTCTGGGGCGATCGTGACTGGCTGTATCTGCCTGTGGTCGGGGTGGAGGTGTTTCTCGAAACCGGGCTCGCCTCGCGGCCGTTCCAAATCGGCACCGAACCGGGCATGCAACTTCTGGTCGACCACCAGCTTCCGGGCGATTGGCTCCTGGAATGGAACATTGGCTACTTCGGGTCGGGAGGCGACTTCATCCCCGACGACCTCAGCAGCCCCTTTCTCGGGCTGTCGTGGGCGTTGCAAAAGCAGATCGGGGAGGACTTTGCGGTCTTCTACCAGGGGTTCTTCAACAACTCCAACTTTCCCTTCTTCCCCGCGGACCTCGTGAGCGGCTTCGGCGGGCAGTGGAACGTGTCGCAGCGGCTCGCCGTCTTCGGCAGCTACAACTGGTCGCTCGACGGCCTGGGCAGCCCGTCCGGCGGGTACACTGGGTTCGCCTTCGCGTATTGATTGTCCGCGACGGCCTACCCAGCCTTGCCCTGTGCACGGGAGGTGCCGGCCTTGAGAGCGCACCATCGCCAGACCCGGATTTCGCGGCTGTGGCTTTTGGCGGCGACGCTGGCCACCCTACCGGCTGCGGCCGCCGATGCTCCGACCGCGGGGCGGCGGCCAAACATCGTGTTCGTGATGGCGGACGACCTCGGCTGGACCGACCTCGGCTGCCAGGGCAGCGGCTACTACGAGACGCCCACCATCGATCGGTTCGCAACGCAGGGCATCCGGTTCACGAACCACCATCACTGCCAAAACTGCACACCCACGCGGGCGGCGCTCATGAGTGGGCAGCATCCGGCCCGCACCGGCGTCTCCACGGTCGGCGCGGTAGATCGCTTCGACTGGAGCATGCGGCCGCTGCAGCCGGTGCCCAATCAGCCGCAACTGCCCCTCGACAGGGAGACGATCACCGACCGCCTCGAGTTGTACGACCTCTCGAGCGACATCGGCGAACGCCGCAACCTCGCCGCAGCCGAGCCCGAGCGGACGGCCGACCTGCGGCGAATGCTGGCCGAGTGGCGGGCCGACGTAGGCGTTGCCATGCCCAAGGCCAACAAGCAGGCCGTCGTCATCCCGACGGCCGATGTCTCCGAGCCGCGGGGCGATTTTGTCGAGGCTGTCCGGCTCTTCTTCGCGGGTGAGCCCGCCGAGTCGGCCCGGCTCTTCGACCGACGCCGCGGCGGCCCCCGACGCGGAGCCTGATCTGTGGCAACGGGGAATCGCCCTCTACTACGCGGAACGCTACGCCGATGGCCGCCGGCAGTTCGAGCTCCACGAGAAGGTGAATCCCAACGACGTCGAAAATCCCGCCTGGCACTTCCTCTGCGTGGCCAGGCTCGAGGGCATCGAGGCCGCGCGGCGAGCGATGCTCCCGGTGGGCGACGATCCGCGGGTGCCGATGAGGGAGATTCTGGAGTTCTTCCGCGGTGGGGGTGACGAGGCGGCCGTGATCGCCGCGGCGGAGCGGGGCGCGGAGGATGTCCACAGGAACCAGCTCTGCTACGCCCACCTTTACCTCGGGCTGCATGCCGAGGCGCGGGGCAACGCGGCCGCCCCCCGCCGCCACATCGAGGCCGCCGCCGGCACGTATCGGATGGACCACTACATGGGCCGCGTGGCTGTCGTTCACGCCACGCTGCGGGGCTGGACGGTGACCGCGGCCACGCCCTGAGGCCGCGCTTCGCAGGTCAGCGCGGGGCCGCGAAGCCGCGCTTCCGCATCAGGGCGTCGATCGAGGGGTCGCGGCCACGGAAGGCCCGGTAGCCTTCGGCCGGATCGATCGTGTTGCCGGCGGAGAAGACCCGCTCGCGGAGCCGCTCCGCGAGCGGCTCATCCCAAGGCCCACCCGCGTCCTCGAAGGCCTCCCAGGCGTCGGCCGTGATCACGTCGGCCCAGAGGTAGCTGTAGTAGCCCGCCGAGTAGCCGTCATCGCCGAAGACGTGGTTGAAGTGGGGGATGCGGTGCCGCATCACGATCTCCCGCGGCATACCCAGGGCCGCGAGTGTCTCCCGCTCGAAGGCCCGGGTGTCGGTCACCGTGGCCCCGGCCAGATGCAGCCGCATGTCCACGATCGCACTGGCCAGGAACTCGACCGTGCGGAAACCTTCGTTGAACCGGCTTGCCCGCGCGATCTTCGCCACCAACTCCGGCGGGATCGGCTTCCCGGTCGCGTGATGCACCGCGAACCGCTCCAGCACCTCGGGCGTCGAGAGCCAGTGCTCGAGCACCTGCGACGGAAATTCGACGTAGTCGCGGGCCACGTTCGTGCCGCCGAGCGACGGGTAGGTCACCGCCGAGCAGAGGCCGTGGAGGGCGTGGCCGAACTCGTGGAACAGGGTGGTGGCGTCGTCCCAGGAGATGAGCACTGGCTCGCCCGGGGCCGGCTTCGCGAAGTTGCAGTTGTTTGACACGATCGGCAGCAGCGGGCCGTCGATCCGCTCCTGTCCGCGATAGTCGCTCATCCAGGCCCCCGAACGCTTGCCCGGGCGGGCGAAGGGATCGAAGTACCAGAGGCCGACGGGCGTGCCGTCGAGGGCCTGCGCCTCCCAGACGCGGATGTCGGGATGGTGCACCGGCACAGTGCCCGGCGCGACCTCGCGGAACCGCAGGCCGAAGAGTTTCTCCGCCACGAAGAACATCCCCTCGCGGAGGTTGTCCAGTTGCAGGTAGGGAAATATCTCGGCCTCGTCGAGGTCGTACCTCGCGAGTCGGACCTTCTCCGCGAGGTGTCGGTAGTCCCAGGGCTCGATGCGGATGGCCGCCCCTTGGGCTACGGCGATCGCCTGCATGTCGGCCACCTCCTCGCGGACCCGTGCCACGGCCGGCGTCCACACGGCCTCCATCAGCGCGACCGCCCGCTCGGGCGTCTTCGCCATCGAGTCTTCGAGCCGCCAGTGGGCATGGGTGGGGAACCCGAGCAGCCGCGCCCGCCGCGCCCGCAGCGCGAGGATCCTCCTCGCCGTCTCGTTGTTGTCGGTGCCCGTGTCTCCGTCGCCACGCCCGACGAACATCCGCCAGACCCGCTGGCGGAGATCGCGTCGGGCGGCGAAGGTCAGGAAGGGCTCCACGCTCGAGCGGGTGGCGGGGATCGCCCAGCGGCCCGGCTTGCCGCGGGCCTCTGCGGCCTCGGCCGCAGCCGTGCGGACCGATTCGGGAAGCCCGGCCAGATCCGCCGCGGCGTCGAGGAAGACGG
>JBJTPO010000048.1:0-2472 GCA_046075145.1 Planctomycetota bacterium | reverse complement strand
CCGACGTGATCCGGCCCCGCCACATCCGCCGCGCGGCCGGGTAGCGATCCCGGGCAACTCGATTGCCGTCAGGGTCGTGCCGAAGCGAGTGTCGACCCCGTGGTGCTGAGCGAGATACGCCGCGACCTGCCCGATGGCCCGGGAGGAAGCGGCTGACGCCACTCATTCGCCAGGCTGCCGTTCGATCTCGAACTTCAGGAAATGCGTGGCGCAACTGATGCAGGGATCGTAGTTGCGGATCAGGTGCTCGCAGCGATGCCGGACCTCGTCGTCGCCCCGGTGGAGCAGGCCCGGCAGCATGTCTTTCAGGTCGGCCTCGACCTGCCCCTGGTTCTGGGACGTCGGCGGCACGATCAGGGCGGTCTTCACGAGCCCGTCACCGCCCACCTCGTAGCGATGGTAGAGGAGGCCCCGCGGGGCCTCGGTGGCGTGGCAGCCCACGCCGTCGCGGGGCTGCCACTCGATCCGGCAGGGCGCGATCGGCCGGTCGGCATGGCCCACCGCGATCCGGATCGCCTCCTCGCAGGCCGCCACGATCTCGATCGCCCGGGCCACGATGCTCTGAAAGGAGTTGGTGATCGGCACGGGGATGCCGCTCGCCTCGGCGGCCGCGCGGGCCCGCGGCGGCAGCTGGTCGAAGCAGAGGTTGAGCCGGGCGATCGGGCCGCAGAGGTAGGGCTTCTGCTCGGGCAGCATCACACTCTGGAGCGCCGTGCTCCAGGGCACCTGCCGCTCCTGGAAGAATCGTTCGTAGTCGGCCCCGTCGATGTCGAGGCCGCCCGAGGAGACCACCCGACCGTGGTTCATCGGATACTCCTCGGCGGCCCGTAGGCAGACACACTCGTAGCGGCGCGTGAAGTCGGGAAACTCGAACCGGCTCACCTCCCGCACCACCTCCCCGGCCGCCGCCAGCCCCCACTCGAGCTCCGGCACGAGGCCGCGGATCGCCGCCGGGTCCGGCGCCCGGTGGAAGCCCCCTACGGCGACATTGATCGGGTGTACCGCCCGGCCTCCGACCACCTCCATGATGCGGTTGCCGAGCGCCTTGAGCCGCAGCCCGCGCTCGACGAGCTCCGGGGCCACCTTCGCGAGCGCGAGGCCGCTGTCGTGGCCGAGAAAGTCGGGAGCGTGCAGGAGGTGGATGTGGAGCGCGTGGCTCAGGATCCACTCACCGCAGTAGAGCAGCCGCCGGAGGGCCTCGATCGGCGGCGTCGTGGTGATGCCGAGGGCCTTTTCGACCGCATGGCAGGCGCTCATCTGGTAGGCCACCGGGCAGATCCCGCAGATCCTCGCCACGATGTCGGGCAGTTCGCGGATCGCTCGCCCCTGGACGAGCTTCTCGAAGAATCGCGGCGGCTCGTAGATCGAGAACTCGGCGATCTCGACCCGATTCCCCGCCACGCGAACGCGAAGCGACCCCTCCCCCTCGACGCGAGCCAGGGCGTTGACGGTGATTCTCCGGATCGCTGGATCACTCATGGCGGCGTTGCCTCCAGGCGGTCGCTTTCCGCCCGGAACGCGGGGGCGTTGCCGTTGAACGACCGCAGCAGTCGGGTGAGCTCGCCGCGCGGCGTGCCGCGCGCCTCGTAGAAGCCCGTCAGGCTCACCAGGTTCGGCGACTCCGCCGGTCCGTAGCACCCGAAGCACTCGCGGTCGTGGGCCGGGCAAATGGCATCGCAGCCGGCCTGCGTCACCGGCCCCAGGCAGGGGATGCCCTTGGCGACGGCCACACAGACCGTGCCCCGGGCCTTGCACTCGACGCACACGGAGTGACCCGGCACGTGCGGCTTGCGGCCGAGCACGAGCGCCGTGATGAGTTCCACGAGCTGCCGCGTGTCGATCGGACAGCCCCGCAGCTCGAAGTCGACGGGCACGTGGTCGGCGATCGCTGTGCTGGTCTCGAGCGTGGCGATGTATTCGGGGGAGGCGTAGACGGCCCCCAGAAAGTCGTCGATCGTGCCCCAGTTCCGCAGGGCCTGGATGCCGCCGGAGGTGGCGCAGGCGCCGATCGTCACGAGAGAGCGGCACTGGCGGCGAACCTCCCGGATCCGCTCGGCGTCGTGGGCCGTCGAGATCGAGCCCTCCACGAGCCCCACGTCGTAGGGCCCGGGCACGACGAGCGAACTCGCCTCGAGAAAATGGTCGATGCGGACGCGGTCGGCGATCTCGAGCAGCCTGCCCTGGACGTCGAGCAGCTGCAGCTGGTAGCCGTCACAGGAAGCGAACTTGAAGACGGCGAGGCTGGGCTTGCGGGACACGGCATTCTCCCTACAGGCGCGGCACGGCGAGCAACTCCGCGATGGAATCATAGGCGAACACCGGGCCGTCCTGGCAGACGAACCGGGGCCCGAACTGACAGAGGCCGCAGTGCCGCACCGCACAGGCCATGTTGCGTTCGAGCGACACGAACACGTCGCTGCCCGGGATCCCGATCGCCGCCGCCGCCCGGGCCGCGGCCGTCATCATCGGGTC
>JBJTPO010000047.1:0-16638 GCA_046075145.1 Planctomycetota bacterium | reverse complement strand
GTGGTGGTTGCTGTGGACATCAGTTCTCCAAGATGATGGGAAAGAAAGGTGCAACGAGATGCCGAAGGGCCGAGAAAGCGGGATGCCGGAAGTTGGGGTGTGGCAGGGCTTCTTCGGCCCCGCGCACATCCTCGACCGTCTGGACTGCGAGCGGTCGGGCAACGTTGTCGAGTTCGGCTGCGGCTACGGGCTGTTCACCGTCGAGGCTGCGAAGCGATCCAGTGGCACCGTGTACGCACTGGATATCGACCCGGAGATGCTCGCGGCGACGACCAAGGCAGCCCGGAAAGCAGGTGTCACGAACGTCCAGCCGATGCAACGCGACTTCGTGATCGACGGGACCGGCCTACCCAGCGAGTCCTGCGACTACGCGATGGTCTTCAACCTGCTGCACATCGACGACCCGGTGGCACTTCTCCGCGAAGCGTTCCGTGTCCTGAAGTCCGGTGGCAGGTTGGGAATCATCCATTGGAACGTCGACCCCGCCACGCCGAGAGGCCCGTCGTTGGAGATACGGCCGACACCAGAACAGTGTCGCCGATGGGCTGAGGAAGCCGGGTTCTGCTTCGTGCGCGAGGAGCCGGGGATCGCGACGTGGCACTGGGGGCTACTGATGCAGCGGCCGTAGGTGTCGGGTCAGTTGCGTCTCATTCGGTCTTCGGTGGCAAGAGCAATGTGACAAGCAGGACCGAATCCTCGCGGGCAGCCAAGGAGTGCGGCTCGGAAGCATTGAGATATAGCAAGTCGCCCGGCAGCAGTTCCGGTGACTTGCCGTGGCATGTGAACACGACTCGCCCCTCGATGCACTGGACGGTGATCTCCCCCGGGGCCTTGTGGGACGGAATCTCTTTGCCCTTCGGCAGTACCAAGCGGAGAACTTCAAGGGTCTGGGTCTTCACGAGTGCGGCCGATTTGGCACCGGACGCTGTGGTGGGAGCGGCAACAGCGATGACCTCTCCAGAAGTGGAATGCGGGAGCGACATATGAACCGTGCAAAGGACGCACGTCCTCGTGGGGTTCAGAACCAGTAGACGGGGTAGTGGCGGTGCGGGTTTCGGGAGAGGTTGTTCACGATGAGCGCGACAACCAGCAGGATTAGCGTGCCGAACAGCACCGGAAACAGCACATACCAGTAGCCCAGACCCCGGATGCCGTCACCGCCGATGACAGCGATCAGCGCCGTTGCCCCGCCCGGAGGGTGCATTGACCGCAGCAAGTGCATGAACAGCACACTTGATGACACCGCCAAGGCCGCGGCGAAGGCAGTACTGCCCGGCGAAGAGATGTTTGTCGCCACTGTGACGCCCACGAGTGCCGAAACGAGATTGCCAATGACGAGATTACGGGGCTGCGAGAACTCCGCCATGGGGGCGCCGTAGACCAGAACTGCTGCCGCTCCAAAGGAGCCGAGCAGGTAGGCACCGTCCAAGCCGAATACGCTGGCGATCAGAGGTGCGCAAGACCCGATTGCATAGATACCGATCAGAGAGCCAAGCCATGACCAGAGAATCGCGGGCATCGGCTTTCGGGGAGGGCAAGCGTCCTTGGCTCTCATGCGGCCCAGAAAAGTCTTCATCAACAGCCTCCCGAGGCAGGCGGCGACGCAACTCCCGCCGCCCGCCTCAACGAATACCCTACGCGACCAACTGATAATGTCGCGTGATGAGATCGTTCTGAATCCAGAGCAGTTTGCCGAAAGCGAGGAGCAGCCGTGACTCTGTTTGGCGATCCAAGCCGAACGAAAGGATGGTCTGCGTCACCGCGGTCGCCACGAAGCCCAGCAGGGCATTCATTTGCACGAGCGGCACGTCCAGTTCCGCACTACCTGCCTCCGGTGTGTGAATCTTTCCGACCATGTCGAGGTAATTGACCATCGTGGAGTCGTACTCACCCGTGACGAGTCGCGTCAGATATCGGCCAAGATGCTGCTTCCGGAACGCGATCATCGGGTGTTCGAGCGTGAGTGCGTCCAAGCCCTCAGGGGTTGGCCCGTCATAACCGCTCTGTCGTGGCACAAAGTGGCGTTTCGTCGCGTCATAGGAGAAGAGTTTGTCGTACACGGCGTCCACCAAGGCTGGCACCAGCGGTCCGAGGTGTGGGGCCGCTGAATGAATCGCGTCGATGTCGTCCTTACCAAACCCAATGAAGTCCGCGAGGTAGCCGAACCTGTAGCCGGTGTCGGTCTCCAGCCGCGTCTCGTCGATGTGGGCAATCGTCATGGTTTCCGCCTTTCATGACAGGGGGGCAGCCGTCCGCTTTTGAGGTCGTCGGGCGGCCAATCTCACCGAGCCGTAAACGGATGTTGACGTCCGATTACGTTGCGGAGCATACTGACCTTGAAGTGGACGTCAATGTCCGCTTGGTGCTACGATCTCGACGTCATCCCGCGAACGTTTCGCTTTTGGGGTGGAAGGAGGCTTCGTGCTTTCCCAGACCGTCGAGTACGCCCTTCGCGCTGCCACCTACCTAGCCGCGACGCCTGAACAGTCACGGACGGTCGATCAGATCGCAGACGCCACTCGTGTTCCCGTGGCGTATCTGTCTAAGGTCCTGCAGCAACTGGTTCGCGAGAAGATCGTGGTCAGCCGTCGCGGAACCGGCGGCGGCTTCACGCTTGCCCGCCCGCCCCACAAACTCCGAATCCTCGAAATCGTACAGGCCGTCGATCCGATTGAGCGGATCACGACCTGCCCTCTCGGGTTGGCGGCTCACGGGAAACGGCTCTGCCCGCTTCACCGACGGCTCGACAACGCATTGGCCGAGATGGAGAAGGCGTTTGCCGCATCGACTCTCGCGGAGATTCTGGCCGAGCCGACGAAGAGTGTGCCGCTATGCAATTTCCCGGCTGCAGCGACGTGCGGGTGAGGTAAGCGGTGTTAGGGGGAAGCGGTCAATTCACCCCCGGCTCCCGCACCACCCGCCTGACTCGCCCGCCGCTGCCACCCTCCGACCTTGAATACACGCCCGCCCGATCCGCCGACAGGCACCTTCCGGAGGCCCACTGGCGTAACCCCTCGATCTTGTCGCCCGCGGTCACAGCCACGGGGACGACGTTCTGCGCAGCCTGAACGAGCGGCACGTCCAGAAGACTCGCGAGGCGGCAGCAGGACTTGATCTCGGCCCCGGTCCAGTTAGTGTCATCGGGCCGGGCCTGCTTCGCGTCCAGCCCGTAGTGCTGCGTGTAGATGCCCCAGATCGCGTCCTTCTGGTCACGGCCGGGAAGATCGACGAAGAACACGCCGTCAAACCTCTCGGCTCGGGCAAACTCCGGCGGCAACTTCGAGGCGTCGTTGCAGGTGCCGACGAAGAAGACGTCACTCTCGTGGTCGTTCAGCCATGTGAGCAGCGAGCCGAACACACGGGCCGTCACGCCTGAATCCGTCTGGCCCGATGACGTCGCCCCAGCCAGCGCCTTCTCGATCTCGTCGCAGAACAGCACACAGGGGGCCATCGCGTCGGCCAGTTTCAGGGCCGCGCGGACGTTGCTCTCGGACTGGCCGACGAGCGAGCCGAGCAGCGCACCGACATCGAGGACGACCGTGGGCCTGCCGGTTTCGTTGCCAAGCGCCTTCGCGAACTGGGACTTGCCGCAGCCCGGGGGAGAGAGCAAGAGGACGCCGCGGGGTCGGTTGCTCACGGTGCCTTCGCCCTGCAGCCTCATGGCCCGTAGGCAAAACGCCTTGAGGTTGTCGAGGCCGCCGAGTTGGTCGAACGACTCGGTGCCCCTGTGAATCGAGACGAGGCCGGACTTCTTGAGCTGCTGGCTCTTGAGCTCCCAGAGCGTGTCGGGCTGGAGTTTCCCGTGCCTAACCAGCGAGAGCGAGTAGGCGTTCTCGGCTTCGCTGGCAGTCAGTCCAGCAGCCGCCTCGATTACCCGGGAGAGCTCGTCGCCGCTGGGAAGCTCGCCATCTTGGGTAGCCACTCCGCGGGCGATCTCCTGGAGCTGGGCATGACCGGGGAGATCATGCTCGACGACAGTGAAGAGCTTTTCGAGCTCCTGTGGGATCTGGGTGTTCGGGGCCAGGACAACCACGAACGTCCGCAGGTACTTGCCCGACTGAACTTGCCGGGAGAGAGCCTGAACAAGCTCGATAGAGCCCATGAACCGGTGAAGATTTTCCAGGATCACGAGCGTGGTGCCGGAGCCTTGCGAGACTTGCGGTAGGGCCCGGATGACAGCGAGCGGGTCTTGCTGGGAATCAGGCTGGCCGGGGAGCGTGAAACTCTCCAGTGGGAACGCCAGGCCCGAGTCACAGTTCCAGGTTGCGATTCGCCAGCCCTCGTTGTTGCAGAGCGTGGTGAGCTCCCGGACGGCTTCGTGGGGCTCGGCTGTCTGGACCCAAAGGCCAGTAAAGCAAGCTGAGATGAGCTCGTGCAGGCGGGTAGCGAGGGTGGGGATGGGGCTAGAAGCTTGGGTAGGCGGGACTGGTGCCGGTGCTGGTGTGTTCTTGGTTCTGGGCATATCGCCTCCAGGAAAAAGGGTGTCGCTAAACGCGGTAGTTGAGATAGCGGTAAATACCGCGGCTTACTCAGTCTCGATCTCAGTCTCAGTCAGGTTCTTTCCGCGGCCGAGCATCCAGCTTTCGGGTTGAATCTTTCCGAGCCAGTCTTGGACCGTTGGGATTCGCCCCAGGTCCTCGAGTACGTGCTGCTCGCCAATGAATCTCACGGGGAGAATCCGGCCGGTTGAGAGCGTGATCGTGGGCCCGAAGAACTCCTCGAGCAGGAAGATGCCCGCTGAGTGGTGCCTGAGGGCCCGGTGCCGGAAGTCAGCCATGTGGCTCTTAGAGCAGTCCAGGAAGTCATGAAACCTCAGGTACTCCTCCGGGATGCCGCCGAACTTCTTGGCTGACGAGACAGCGTGGTGGTAGGGGTGGGCCATCAGAGGGTGAACTCCCGGGTGCTGTCTCGGGTCTCGGTGTAGTTCTCCTGATGCTGGATCGTGACCTTGGCCGTCTGGGTGTCGATCGTGAGCGTGCCTTGGCCGCCGTCGTTGATCTCGAAACCAGAGGGCAGGAACTCGTACACGCAGTTTTCCAGTTGCTCGATCACGTCCTTCGGCAGGCTCGCTCGGTCGACACGCTGGCCGGCTGCATCGCGGAACTGCAGCCCGTCGATGGCCCCCGAGTCGCCGTAGCCCGAGTAAGCCGCCTCGATGTTGGCGACCCGGTGCTGTACGAGCCGGGGAATGATCTGGGTGCGCAGCCGGGATTTGGCCTCGTTCAGTCGGGCCTGCTCTGTCGCGTGAAAGTGGGCGAGGAGCAGCCGGATGTTCTCGTTCTCGTCGGGCGGGCCTTCGTCGGTGCGGGAGGTGGTCATGATCCGTCAATCCTGTGGGTGATGAGATGAACGCGCAGCAGCCGGTAGCAGGCAGGGGAGGATGGCGAAGGCGGCCGCACCCCCGCCATTCTCCCGTTGCTGCTGGGCGAGTCGGGCTGCTGCTCCTACTGGCCCTGTTGGACCTGATCGCTAGCGTCGGTCTGGTCGTAGAACTCGGGCAGCAGGCTCTCCCGGCCGGCCACGCCGAGTGCACGCTCGATGTCCCGGGTGGCATCGCGGCACGCACCTCCGGTGAAACCCGAGGTCTTGATGCTGGTGGCGCCTTCGGGCGAAACCGTGATCTCGATGGTCTTGGTGGTGGGGGTGCTCATCAGGCGGCACCTCCCACGCGAATGGTGACCTTGATCGAGCCGTCCTGCAGGCTGGTCTCTGTGACCATGTGGCCCTTCTTGCGGGCCTCGATCTTGGCCTTCTCGACGGCGTAGGCCTGCAGGAACTTGTTGAGGTGCGCCTGCTCGCCCCAGTGGCCGTTGTAATTGTCGTACTGGACTTGGCCGGTCTCGAGACTGGCCACGACCGGGTACGACCAGCCGGGGAGTTGGACGCAGAGGCCCGTCGCAGAGGTTGAAAAGAGCCTGACGGTCTTGTGCTCGGGCGCAGCGAGATTCAGGCGAGCGCAGGCGGCTTTCACAGCCTGCTCGTCCCTGATCTCAGTCTTGATTTCAACGATGTGGCTCAAGGCCGGGAGTCTCCTTGGTTGTGAGGGTTGTGGGGCCGGATAAACGCGCAATCAAAATGGCCGGCTCGCGGGGTCGTCATCGGGATCTTCGGGAAAATCTTCCTGCCGCCGGTCGAAGCCAGCCGCCGGGTCTTCGCTAAGTTGGTCGCTGGGTAACGCCGGGTCTTCGCCCTCGCCAGCAGGCCCCATTGGCAGGCCGAGCCGGGAGGCACGGACTAACCGGGCAGCCAAGCCGGGGTCGTACTTCACAGGCTTGATATGGGCCTCCAGCAGCAGGGTTTCGGCGATCAGGCTGTCGCCCTCGGGATCCGCCTCGTAGCACCTTTGGGCGAGCCTGAGGGCTGCGAGCAGGGCCGCCGCGACTGTGAGCAGCGGCGCACAGGCCAGTAGTGCTTGGCCCAGAAACTTGTCCCGGGCAGCCGCCTCGTTGGCCTCCCGCTGGGCCTGAATCGCCTGCTCTCGGCTCCGGGCTGCCTCGTCGTGCCTTTGGGCGGCTTGGGCGCGTTCCCGGTCGATGTTCTGGCGTTCTTGGGAGAGCGTGGCCTCCAGTTCCGCGAAACTACGGGTCTGCTCGGCTTGATCGCGGCGGGCGTCCTCGGCGATCCGGCTGGCTTCGCGAATAGCCGCCAACTCGCCGTCGTTGCCCCCGCAGCCAGAAAGACAAATCCCCGCGGCGACGAGCAGGCAAGTGAAAGAAGTTGCTGAGCAGGTGTGCTTCTCAGCGGCGAAACTGGGCAGGCCGGGGCTTGGCATCATGGTGGGGCTGGTCTCCGGTGGTCTTGCGGTAGATGGTGTGCAGGGACGTGAGCAGCCGCGCAATGAGCATCTGACAGGCCCGCCGCAGCCGCATTTCGCGAAAGCAGAGCAGGGTCAGGCCGCACGCCACGAGGCTGACGACGACGAGGCCGGTGAAGGCAGAAGTCATGTGGGGAAATCTCCAAGGGGACGGTTTGAATAGATGGAAATTGGCTGTGGGCAGGGGCGGGTGTGAGCGCAGCCAGCCCGGGAGCACCGCGGCTCAGGCTGGTTGCGGGCTGGGCTGCGGGCCGCTTAATTCCGGCAGGCCAACTCAGCGAGGTCTATGGCTAGCCACTTACCCTTGGCAAAGTCGTAGAACTCGACCTCGCGAAAGAGAGTCACGGGGACGGGCTCAGGTGTGAACCGCCACGTGTCCGGGTCAGAGCCCAGTTCGAGGCCGGCTATGAGCAGGCCGATGCAGACACTGGGCTTGGTGCCGGCCATCAGGGGCAGTTGCGGGAAGATGTAGGGGGCACAGGTTCCCGGCACTGTGATCCGGACCAAGCCGCCCTGGGCCCGTGCCGTTGCGATCTGGCCCGCCATGCCCGGGAGTGGAACCTTGGTGGCCGTCGGTTCCCACTCGGGGCTGGTCGAGAACCACGCGACGGGCTTCTCGTGCGGCTCGATCTTGGCGGTCGTGGGTTTGATGGACCCCGAGTTGATCATCTGTTTGAGTCGGGTGCCAGTGGTGTAGTGGTAGACGTGCTCGGGCGGATCGGGGCTAGGAGGGGGCTGGTCGGTGCTAGAAATAGGAATGAGCGTGACGTGGATTTGCATTTGGGTGGGTTCCGTGCGCGCAGACGGGGAGCGCGGGCGAGGGATCGGGAAGAAGCCGCCGGAGAGATCAGCGGCTACGCGGACGCCGGCGTGGGCGACCGATGGCTATTTTTCCGGTCACTGAATATGCCCGGATTTCGGCGGAGATTTAGGCTCGCAGCAGGGCGTTACCAAGAACGGGTTTCGCCGCCATGAACAGAACTTCGTAGGATCGGGTGATGGCTACAGAACTCCTCAGCCGTATCACCATCGAACCCGGCAAGCGGAGCGGGAAACCGTGCATCCGTGGGCTTCGAATCACGGTCTCGGACGTGCTGGAGTACCTCGCCTCGGGCATGACAGAGGCTGAGATTCTTGCTGACTTTCCCGAGCTGACCGGCGAGGACATTCGGGCCTGCTTGGCGTTTGCAGCGGAGCGAGAGCGTCGCCTTCTTGAGTCGGTAGCGTGAAGGCGCTGGTCGACCAAAACCTGTCGTTTCACCTCGTCGATACTCTGCTGTGCCGCTTTCTCGGCAGTTGCCAAGTGCGGGATGTGGGGCTCGCAGGTGTAGATGACGAGCGGATTTGGCGATTTGCGAAGGACGAAGGTTTTTCCATCTAGAAGGACAACGACTTTCTGGCCCGCGCGCTGGTTCGTGGTCATCCCCCGCAGGTGATCCAAGTCTGTCTGGGCAACGTCTCGACACGGCGGATCGCGGAGGTCTTGCAATCGCGGGCGGACGAGATCGAGCGATTCGCGACGGAGAGCGTTGAGTCGGTATTTTTGCTGCGGGGTTGAGCGAGGCCGTGCCCAAGAACATCCCGCGCACCGGCAAGCGGCTCAGGCCCAAGACGGCCGTGAAAGGCAAGCGGTATCTCTGCGCCAAGTGCCGGAAACGCAGCCCGAGGCCCGTGAAAACTCCGGCGCCGTGGTATTGCCCGCGGTGTCTGGCTGCCATGGCTGAGAACGACGCGGCCAGCCCATGAAAATCCTCTACCTCCACGGCTGGAACTCGGTGGTCGGGGGCGTGAAGCCGACCTACCTGAGGAGCCACGGCCACCACGTTATTGAGCCGGCGCTGGACCACGAGGATTTTCAGGCGGCGCTCAAAACGGCCCAAGCCGCATTCGACCAGCACCAGCCCGAAGTCGTGGTGGGGTCGAGCCGGGGCGGAGCGGTGGCAGTTAATCTGGACTCCGGGAAAGCCCGGCTCGTCCTGATCTGCCCGGCGTGGAAGAAGTGGGGAAAAGCCCAGAGCGTGAAGCCCGGGACACAGATCATCCATTCCCGGGCTGATGACGTGGTGCCGTTCGCAGACTCTGTTGAGTTGATATCAATGAGCCGCCTGCCAGACACGGCCCTGATCGAAGCCGGCCAAGATCATCGGCTGGCTGATCCGGAGCCGCTGGCCGCCCTTCTGCGGGCTGTTGAAGGGATGCAGGGGCCCGCATGATCGACGTCTACCACTGCCCGAAGTGCTCCCGCTTGCTCAAATGTGAGGGCGTGGTCTCTGTCGGCGGCAAGGAGTTGCCGGTCTTCCAGTGCGAAGATTGCACCGTGAAGAAGGCGATTTTTGGCCCGGGCACCAAGGCGTTCGACATGGCCTACATGTTCTGCGTCGATTCGGCCGGCCGGTGCTTCGACCCGGCTGAAGGGCTTGGCGACGGGCCAGACGCGCCGGATTCCGAAGATGATTCAAAGCCAGACCCGGGCATGAAGTAGCGGTTCGGGGCCATCGCAGGTGACTCGGAGGGCTACTGGCTGGGCCTGCTCCTCCGTGGGCCTCATGACGGCATCTGGTTCAGCACGCCGGCGATTGTCTCAAGACCGTGGTTGATCTTCGCCATGAACGAGAGTTGGGCCGGGATGAAGTGAAAGTTGGGGTGCCGCGACCAGACCCGCTGCAACTTCTCATCGAGGGCGACCGCAGTCCGGGAATCCTCGGTGCGATAGGGATTGTTGCTCTTCACGTCTTCGCCATGGATCGCCGCGGTCTGGAAGAAGATTACGGCGCCGTAGCGAGCAACCTCGGCCTCGAAGGTGGTGCCGACGCTAGCGAGATAACTCTGCTCGTCGTCAGGCCAGTACGCGAGGCCATCAAGGGTGCCGCGGTCGCAAATCAGCAGTCGATCCGCATAAAAATCCCGGAAAATCTCTTCCAGACTGATCTGCATCCTGTAGATCGACCGCTGCAGGAGTTTGCCGTCCCCGTTGCCCACCTCCCTGTCGAGGCCGTGGCCAAAGAGCATGGTTGCGGCTTCGGGCACGATCTTGACGGCTGCTTTCAGTTCGCGTTGAAACAGGTCCAGTGCCGTGGTCTTTCCGCCTCCGGGGCCGCCTGTCACGACGATCACGTTCTGTCCGCTGCGCATTGGTTCCAATCCCTCGGTATGACTCTCAACTTGGGGCGCGCCGGTACACGGACTGCACCACCTGATTGCCTTCGACGTGCCGGGGGTGATAAGGGCAATGCCGGCAGCCCGAGCCGCAGCAAGAGCCGCGCTTCAAGTGGTAGGCCGCCGTGAAGACAACCACGCCACCCGGTTCCAGATAGAAATAAAGATCCCGCTCGGCTGGTTGAAGTTCTCCCGCCGGCTGGGGTTTGCTCTCCTGAGAAGACATCTATTCAGCCGGGGGGTTCTCAGGGCGTACGGGCGATTTTCTCGGGCTGCCTTGGGCCGACAGGCAGGGTGCTCGCCCACGGAAATGTATTTATCAGTGAAAAGCCCGGCCGCTATTTTTTATTTATCAGCGGTTGCGAGGGGCTGGGCACGCGGGCCGGCGAGAACACATAAATTCCCGCCGCCGGATTTATTATCACTGCCCAGCCCGCTGCGAGGCTGCTTGGAGAGAAAGCCGGATTTTTCCCAAAATACAAATAGAAACCCGACTGGGGTCGCGGCGTAAGAATCCCCGTCCGCGGCATTATCCTCCTTTCTCACAGGGTCAAAAAACGGGGGGGGGTCTGAAAAGGAAAAAATCGTTCCCTTGGGGGGGCGCTCAGTCCGGCTTCAAGACTGCTGAGAAGAGACGCAAGCCAGCGCGTTCGAGGCCCCAGTAGCGCCCCAGACGGCCCGGTTCTCAACGAGGCTCAGGGCACCAGTAAGCCTGCAAACGGCCGGGAAAACGCGCATAAACGCGTCTGAAGAGGGCGTGCTGTGGGCGGCTCAAAAGGGGTGCAGGTAGGGGCCTCAGGTTGCCGGCAGGCAGGTTGAAAATCCCAGCCGACGGCGTCTTCGAGGGTCTCCCGACAGGGGCTTCAGCCCGCTCGCGACATCGCCAATCGGTATAGCCAGCGGCCCTTCGGGCGTGATGCGAAGCCCACCTGCAGCGCCGTCGGCTGGCTGGGGGCACGACAAGTCGGCAGGTGAAAATAGTGGCCCGACAGGTGCCGGCTGGGGGAGCGCGGTCAGGAGCGTGCCCGGGCGGTCGCGATCAGCCGAAGTTTGGCCGGCCGGGAGAGCCGCTTGATCGCCGCCTCCCGCTTGAGTGCGCCGGACCTGCCCGCCTGCGGCTCCTGATAGACGAGCCTGACCGGGAGCCTGCTGCGCGTGTATCGAGACGCCTTCCCAGTCGCGTGGGCCTTCAGCCGTTTGGGCAGGTCGTTGGTGATGCCCGTGTAGAGCGAGCCGTCCGAGCAGCGCAGCAGGTAGACGAGCCAGTGGGAGGGAGAGGGGCGCTTTCGCACGCGAGAGCGTACCGCCGGCAAGTCGTCTTTGGCGTCGCTCACGTGGGTGCGGGTGCGAGCGGTTGTCGACAACCGCAAGCCAAAAGTTGGGACGACAAATAAGGACTTACGACGACTTCGCGCCGTAGTGGCAAATGGCGCTACAGGCCTGTTTTTCGGGCACAAAACGCGATTTTCGTGCGCACCTCAGCGGCGTTTAGAAATCCCATGCTCTATCCAACTGAGCTACGGGCGCGAAGGTGGCAGGACGCGTGCCCTGACCGACTCTTCCCCAAGGATTCTAACCGCCAGCCGGGTTGGTGGGCACAGGCTGCGGCTAGATGATCCCGTACCAGCGGGCCACGGCGGCCAGGACCAAGAAGTACGCGACCGGAAACAGCCACCTGCTCGTGCGGTCGATCGTTCGGGCCAGCCGCTGCTTCCCTTTGCGCACCAGCGAGTGGATCAGCAGGCTTTGGGGCACGGTCAGCGCCATCATCACGAACGAGCTGATCAGGATCGAATCGAGGAACGTCAGGTAGCTCATGCGCGGCATGTTCTCGACCAGCACGAACTGGTAGGCCACGATCGTCAAGACACCGATGAAGGAGATGTTCAGGCGGTCGGCGAGGGAGTCGATCTCGACCCAGAAGATCGACCACACCACCGACACCAGCACGAGCAAAGGAAACAGGATCTCGCAGACGTACTGCCAGCTTCGCCGCTGGAGCTGGATCGTGGTCACGAGCCGGGAAAAACGGGTCTGGCCGTCGCCGGCAAGGACCGAGGTCTCGTCGGCTGCCATCTCCAGGCGCTGGAGATCCCAGCCTGCCACGTTCACGTCCCGCTCTCGACGGACGTAGTCGTCGGTGGATCGGGCGAATCGCTCGTCCACGGCTAGCACGACCTCGTCGGCCGTGTTGCCGAACGGAATCATCGCGGCCTTCAGCCGTTGGGTGTCGAACGGGAAGTCATGAAGTTCCATCGGGGTCTCGAGGACCGCGTTGCGTTGCTCGCGATACTGGACGGTGCCATCGGGTCGCACCGCGAGGCTCACCGCCTTCGGTTCCTCGCGACCCACCTCGTTGAGGATCACCAACTGCGGCCACCAGCCCTTGAACACCTCGTCGAACTGAAAACTCCCCTGGTAGAGCTTCAGGTCGGTACCCTCGGCCTGCGGGTCGAAGGCGAGGCGTGGATCTCGCCAGGATGCCAATACCGCGATCTCGGCCTGGAAACTCTCGTTGAGGTCGTCGATGTTGACCACGTCGATGATCAGGACGGCACATTCAACCTTGGTCGGTCGGGCCGGCGGATTGGGCATGCCCGCCGGATTCAACTCGTCGGCGCAGGCCGCCGCGGCCAGCAGGAGGCAGGCCGTGAATCCGGAAAATCGGAGCATTCGATGATGGGCTGGCGGGAGCATGTTGCCGAACAGGGATAGTCCGCCGATCGACAACCTGTCAACGCCACGCTGGTCGCGACATGGAGCCGCCGCGGGCGGAGTCCAGGGCGTCACCACTGCCACACGAAGTCGCAGCCGGCGTACAACTGGCCGAGACGGTCACCCGGCGTGCCGATGCCCTGGCCCAGCGGCCGACCGAAGGGGCGGTTGGTGGCAGGCGAGTTGGGCACGAACCAGTCGTAGCGGAGTTCTGGACGCACGACCAGGCTCGCGGTCGGCCGATAGTTGAGGCCGAACGCCAGTTCCCAGAAGCTGCCGTCAAAGTCACCCGCCCAGTAGCCCGGGTTGCCGAGGAAACTCTCGTTGCGAAGCGGGGCGGTGACGAGGTAGCCGTTGTTGTCGCGGAAGTATTCCAGCCGCATGCCGCCCATCCACCGGTCGTCGAATCGCCAGAAGAGGTAGTTGACGAACGAATACCACTGGGCCAGCCCGGCCTGCTGGCCGGCGTTGCCCGGGGCCACGTCGGCGTTGAACTGCCAGCCGTTGTCGTTTTGGAAGACCCACGTCAGTCGCTCGCCGAGCCGATTCGTGTAGACCGTGCTGATCAAGGACCGGTTGCCCACGAGCGAGCCGTCGCCGGGAAGCGAGCCGAGTGGCGTCAGTTCGTTGCCGGTCGTGGCCATGACCGCGAGGGTCTGGCGGCCGTCCTCGCTCACGACTTCCGCCCCGCCGAGGTAGCCCGCCGTGCTTCCCGACCCCGGATAGTCGCGGTTGCGGATGGCCATGTCGCCGGTGGTGGGCATCGGATCTGAAAAATTGTTCCAGCCCGAGTGGAGGCCCGAGTAGATGGTGATCCGCTCGTCGGGCTTCCAGCAGCCGAGGACGCCGGTGAAGGTGAAGGGCGAGAACTGCATCGAGTAGGAGTGGGTGTAGAAGAAGTTGCCGATCGCCGGCACCTCCTCGTAGCCGAGGATGCTGTAGAAGTGGCCGAAGCGGAGCGTGACGCCGCGGATGGCGACGTCGGCGTAGAGCTGCGGCATCGCCAGGCCGTAGTCCTTGGAGAATCCCCAGGCGGCGACGTTCTCGATGGCGAAGTCGCGGACCAGGAAGGCGTCGAGACCGCGGGCCGTCGTGAACGGGTAGTCGGTGCCGAACAAGAGGTCGACGCGTCCGCCCCAGTCCCAGCCCCCCGAGCCATCGGCCACCCGCTCGGTCACGAGATACAACTGGTTGAGCTGCCCCTGCCAGGCGCGGTCGGCGAGGGTCACGGGCCCGTTGAAGGCCGCCCCCCAGTTGTTGGCCCCGATCCCCGCCTCGAGCCAGCCGTAGGTGAAGATCCGCCGATGCTCGAGTGCGGGGAGATGGACACGCCGCCGCGGGCCGGCGTCGTAGCCCGTCTCCTCCCAGGCCAGGCGCGTGGCGGTTGGGGGCACGTCTGACTCAGCGGGCGCCTGCGCGGACGTGGACCGCGGTGCTGCCGCACAGGCCGCCAGCATCACCGTGACCACGACCCTGTGCCCGCTCATCGGAAGCACTCCCGCCGTGAGCCAAGGGCCGCAGCATTCCTCCCGCGCCACTGGTTCAATCGTGAGTCTCGCCACGCCGTCGTGACCGGCGTCCGGCCCGCACGTCAGCCCTTGCCCAGCCTGCCCCGGCCGCCGGCCATCATTCGTCGGGAGACTCCGCGGAGCGGTCGCCCTCGGGGCCGCCCTCATCCCGCCGGCGGCGGTCCGCGTCGCTGCGGCGAAACACGGCCACCACGTCCTCGACGGGCACCACGAACAGGAGATTGTTGCCCTCGAGGTCCACGGGGATCGCGTTCTTCGGGTGGAACAGGACCTTGTCGTACTTGGCGATCGGGACGTCGGCGTCCCTTTCCACCTGCAGGCTCACCTCCACGACCCGGCCGCTGATCGTGGGGATCTCGGCCTTGTCAGGCAGCACGATCCCGCCCCGCGTGGTGTGGCGATTCTCATCCTTGCGGATCAACAGCCGCATGCCCAGTGGTTCGACGAACTCGTCCATCAGCCCAAACTCCGGGTGGCGGGATCGGCGGCGACCAGCGTGGTGAAGACCTGCACTGCCCGGTCACGATACGTTTCGGATCCGTAGGCGGCGAGGGCATGAAGTCGCGCGGCGGCCGCGAGCCGGGCTCGCAGCGGGGCATCGTCCACCAGCCGCAGCAGGCAGTCTTCCCACTCCGAGGCGTCGGACGCGAGCAGTCCGGTTCGCTCGGGGATGACGGCCTCGAGCAGCGGGGGCGTGGGCGTGGCCACCGACGGCAGGCCCACGGCGGCGGCGAACAGCCAGCGAACCGCACTCTTCGCCTCGCAAAACGGATTTTCCAGTTCCAGCGGACAGAGGTTGATGTCGCAGCCGGCCAACTCGGCGAACAGGTCGAGGAGCGGCACGATCGGACGACACTCGATCCGATCCGCGAAGGGGCGGAGGCAGTCGTAGGCTTCCGTCTCGAGCTGTCCGATGATCACGAGCACCGGGTCGGGCCGACGGGCGAACAGCCGAGCGATGCCCTGGGCCGCCTCGGCGAAATCCCGGCCATGCGACAGGGTGCCGCTCGCGAACACGATCCGTGGTCTTCCGTTGGATGGCGTGGGAGGCCGGCCTGCCCGGGCGGCGGCCGCGGCGGCCTCCATGTCGGGCCCGAGCGAGTTGGGCAGCACCAGGGTCCGGCCGCAGTGCCGCGCGGCCGCTGCCGCGAGCGGAGTCGTCGTCAGGATGGCGGCGGCGGCGTTCCGGAGCGTGGTCTGGTGCCCGGCCGCCGTGGCGACGAACAGCTGTCGGTCGTGCGGCGGCATCGAGTCGAGGATGGCGATGCTGCCATCGGTCATCAGGTCGGGCTCGAAGACGAGATCGTCCACGTCGTAGACCAGCGGGATGCCGCGCTCACGGCAGCCGGCGGCCACCGCAGCGATCCGCTCATCCCAGGGGGTGCGAAAAGCCACCACCACGTCGGCCGAGCAGGCCCGAGGCAGCGCGAGCGGGTCGGCGGCCGCCAGCCAGGACGCAACCCAGCCGCCCGACCGCAGGGCCTCGACGGCGTGCTTCACACGGTAGACGTGGCCGATCGAGGCCACGGGCCCCGAGAGGAACACCGCCGTTCTCGGCCGCGTTGCGGCCGGCCGTCGCGCGGGTGACTCATCGAGCATCGCCAGGGTGGCGCTCGCGAAGGGATCCGAAGCGGCGAGCGGATCCGCGGCGGCCCGCAGCGGGCGGTATGCCTCGACGAGCCGGTCGAGCGGCGGCGCCAAGGCATCGCAGGCGACGGTGGCCGGACCGCCCGCAGTGAGCGCTGCCGGATCGCGAAACGCGGCCAGCAGGCGATCCGCTGCGGTGAGTCCCGGCAGGGTCGCGGCGAGGTCCGCGGTTCGGTCTCCGCCGACCGAACGCCGGCGGAGGAGGGCGTCGGCGGCGAGGGCGACGGCCGGAGGCGTCTGAGCCAGGAAGCTCGCGGTGACCAGCGGCGCCACGGCGGCCCGCCAGTCGGCGAGGAGTGCGGCGTAGTCGACGGCGTGGCGGAGCAGGCCCCGCGAGCCACGTTCGGCATCGATCACATGACGCAGCCAGAGCAGCAGGCAGCGTTCGGAAGCCACGATGGCCGCGGGCCGAAACTGCGGCGAGCCGGCTCGGGCGGCGAGCGAACGGGCCACCTCGAGGGGATCGCGGAGCATCAGGACGGTGGCGACCGGGATGCCCGCGGTCGCGAGGACCGACCGCCAGAACGGCACGAGCCGGCAGATGCGGGGATCCTTGAGCACGAACGTGCGGGTCGCGGGGAACTCCTCCGCCAGGAGTCGCCGGGCCGCGTCGCGGTCGGCGGAGCGGGCGTCCGCGGCGAACCAGTCGGCGGGAATCGCATCCTCCTGGTTCCAGCGGGTGCCGGCGGATTCGAGCAGCCGGTTGTTGAACTGCACGATCGGCCGCGACTCCCCGTAGCCATCGGGGTTGTCGTCGGTGGCGGGCATCGGCTGTCG
>JBJTPO010000046.1:0-2043 GCA_046075145.1 Planctomycetota bacterium | reverse complement strand
CTTGCCCAGGGCTGCGCTCGACAAAAACTCCACCCCTTCGAAGTCCAGGAGAATCGCCTTGCGATTGTCGAGTTCCACCAGCGCGAAGAGCTCAGTGCCGAGTTCCTGGATGGCCACCTCGTCCAGGATCTTGCGGTCGCGAAACGTCACCACCGAGACGTCGCCGGTCTTCGTCACGTGGATCCGCTGCGTCGCCATCGAGAAGCCTCACCGAAGCACCGCGTCTGAGCCGGGCAGGCCCGCACCTTAGCGGTTTCGCCGCCCGTTCGCCACGCGGCCCGAGCCCCGGCGGACAGCCAGGCGGCGACCGTGCACCCTCATGGGCTCGCTGCCAATCTGGCAGCGGCGGCTCAGGGCCAGGCGGCCGGGAGCTGTTGCCGGCGGGCCGGTGAATTCCGGTGGCCCATCGGCTGATTCGTCGGCCGAATCCCCTCGGAAGTGCTTCCGGCGCGCGACTTGCTGGGAGGGATGGGGCCGGTCGGGTTCTGGCCGGCGGCGGCAGGCGGCCGACGGCGACCCCGGGCAATGGGGGTCGAGTCGCCCCCTTGCCGATCCGGCCCCATTCCGTCCTTCGCAGAGGTTCAATCCACGCATGTCAGCCACCGCCACCAAGCCCACCCGCAAGAAGTCGACGTTGATTCCCCTCTGCGACCGCGTCGTCGTGGAGCGCGAGGAGAGCGAGCAGAGGACGTCCGGCGGGATCCTTCTGCCCGAGTCCGCCAAGGACAAGCCGGCCCGTGGCACAGTCGTGAGCGTCGGGGAGGGCAAGTGCGATTCCAAGGGGGTCCGCCACCCGCTCCAGGTCAAGCCCGGCGATCGCGTCGTGTTCACGAGTTACGCCGGCGAGGCCTTCAAGGTCGGTGAAGACGAGCTGCTCTTGATGCGGGAAGACGACATCCTCGCCATTCTCGGTTGAGTGTGGCCGCGGCCCGGCGGGCTGCGGCGACATGCATCCGCTTCGAACGAATCACTTCCAAACCACAATCCCCAGTGACAGGAGAATCTGATCCATGGCCAAGATGATGGCATTCGACCAAGAGGCCCGTGAGGCGATGCGCCGCGGTGTCGCGAAACTCGCCCGTGCGGTGAAGGTGACCCTCGGCCCCAAGGGCCGCAACGTGATCCTGCAGAAGAGCTTCGGCTCCCCCACGGTCACCAAGGACGGCGTGACCGTCGCCAAGGAGATCGACCTCGAGGACGTCTACGAGAACATGGGCGCCCGGATGGTCCGCGAGGTTGCGAGCAAGACGAGCGACGTTGCCGGTGACGGCACCACCACGGCCACGGTGCTGGCGGAGGCCGTCTTCAATGAAGGCCTGCGGGCGGTCGTGGCGGGCGTGAACCCGATCCAGATGAAGAGCGGGATCGAGAAGGCCGTGGCCGACATCATTGCAAAGCTCAAGGAGATGTCGATTCCTGTCAAGGGCAAGAAGGAGATGGCCCAGGTCGCCTCCATCGCCGCCAACAACGACGCCGAGATCGGCGACTTGCTCGCCGAGGCGATGGACAAGGTGGGCAAAGACGGCGTGATCACGGTCGACGAGGGCAAGAGCCTGAAGACCGAGATCGAGTTCGTCGAGGGCATGCAGTTCGACCGCGGCTACCTCTCCCCCTACTTCGTCACCAACCCCCAGCAGATGCAGTGCGTCCTCGAAGACTGCTACATCCTGGTGTTCGAGAAGAAGATTTCCTCGGTCAAGGACATCGTTCCCCTGCTCGAGGCGGTCGTGAATTCCGGCAAGCCGCTCCTGATCGTGTCCGAGGAGGTTGACGGCGAGGCGCTCGCCACGCTCGTGATCAACCGACTCCGCGGCACCTTCCAGGTTTGTGCGGTCAAGGCCCCGGGCTACGGCGACCGCCGCAAGGCGATGCTCGAAGACATCGCGATCCTCACCGGTGCCACGGCCGTGTTCGAGAACCTCGGCATGAAGCTCGAGAGCCTTGGCCTCGCCGAACTCGGCCGGGCCAAGAAGGTGATCGTCGACAAGGACAACACCACCATCATCGAGGGGGCCGGCAAGGCGGCCGACATCAAGGCGCGGA
>JBJTPO010000045.1:0-1115 GCA_046075145.1 Planctomycetota bacterium | reverse complement strand
GGCATCGCCGCCGACGAGTCGCTCCTCGATCCCGACCGCTGCAACTTCCTGGTCGCGATCCTGCCGGCGCGACGCCGGGGCGACACGAACGCCGACGGTGCGGAGGATGCGTCGCGCGGGAGCGTGGGCCTGGCCTGGATCGACGTGGCCGCGGGCCGGTTCGAGGCGGCGGTGATCCCCCGCGACGACCTCGCCGACCACCTGCTCAGGCTCGATCCGGCCGAGTGCCTCTGTGCCGAGCGGGACGGGCCCGAGGTCGAGGAGCTCGTGAAGGCGGCGGGGGGCGGCCGCGTGGTGACCAGCCGGCCCGACTGGTGGTTCGAGCCGGCCACGGCCGCGGGTGCGCTCGCCCGGGCGCTCGGCGGCCGGAGGCTCGAGGGCTTCGGTTTCGAGCCGGCGGACGACGCCCTGGGCATCGCCGCGGCCGGCGGCGTGGTCGCCTATCTGGAGGAGAACGAGCCCGCGGCCGTCGGCCGGCTCGACGCGCTCGCGCCCTGGCGGCCGGGCCTGCGGCTGGAGATCGACGAGGCCTCCCGGCGCAGCCTGGAACTCATCCGCAGCACGGCCACGGGCCGCCGCGACGGTTCGCTCGCCGGCGTGCTCGACCAGACGAAGACGGCGATGGGGGCGCGGCTGCTCGCTGAGTGGCTCTCGGCGCCGTTGGTGGACCGGACCGCGATCATCGATCGGCATGACGCCGTGGCGGCGCTGGTGGCAGACGCCTCGCGGGCTGCGCGTCTGGCCGAGAAGCTGGCCGGCATCGGCGACGTGGAGCGGCTGGTGGGCCGGGTCGTCACGGGTCGGGCCGGCCCCCGCGATCTCGAGCGGCTCGGCCACGCGGCCGCGATCCTGCCCGACGTGCTGGGCCTCCTGGACGGTGCCCAAGGCCTGCTCGCCGACCTGCGGGAGAGCCTCGATCCCTGCGGCGACATTGCCGCGCGGGTCACCGCCACGCTCCGCGAGGGCTGTCCGGTGTTCGCCCGCGAGGGAGGCTTCATCCGCCCGGGCTTCGACCGGCCGCTCGATTTAACAGTACTTTCGATAGGCTTCACCCATGTCAGCCGGAGGAATCGCAGCAATCATCGCCGCTAGCGCGCTTCTGATCATTAGCTTCG
>JBJTPO010000044.1:0-1918 GCA_046075145.1 Planctomycetota bacterium | reverse complement strand
CCCACCCCCTTGGGCGGCTTGAGGTCGAGCATGATGTCGCGGAGCACCCGCCGGTCGCGCTCGTCGTCGATCTTCTTGGAGATGCCCACCCGGCCCAAGGGTGGCATCAAGACGAGATACCGCCCGGGGATCGAGATGTAGGTGGAGAGTGTCGGCCCCTTGGTGCCAAAGCCCTCCTTGATCACCTGCACGAGCACCTCGTCGCCGCGGCGCAACACGTCCTGGATCGGCGGCTTCACCCGCGGTCGGTCGCCGATCCGCGGCTTGCGGCGCGTCGCCGCGCGGCCGCCCCCGTCGCCCTCGCCCGCCTCGCCCGGCTTGGCAGCCGGCTCGACGTCGAAGGCCTTGTCGGGATCGAGCCCGCCCTGCCGGTAATACTGCGGCTCCACGTCGCTGATGTGGAGGAAGCCGTTGCGGCCCACGCCGAAGTCGACGAAGGCCGCCTGGATCGAGGGCTCGATGTTGACGATCCGGCCCTTGTAGATGTTGCCGACGTAGTTGTCCTGGCTGGTCCGCTCGACGTACAGCTCCTCGAGCACCCCGTCCTCGATGATCGCGATCCGGCACTCCTCCGGCTGCGACACGTTGATCAGCATCTCCTGCTTCATCGCGTTGTTTCCCTTCCTTTGTCATTCCGCCCCTCGGGGCGGCGTGGCCGTCTAGGCCACCGTCTCGGCGAGCAGCCGACGGACCTGATCGCGGAGGTAGGCCTTGACCTCCCGCGCGCCGTCCATCGTCAGCGCCTTCTCGGCGATCAGGCGGCAATCGGCGACCGAAACGCTTCGGCACGCCTGCTTGACCTCCGGGATGGCGCTGGCCGGCACACTGAGCTGCCGCAGGCCCATGCCCAGGAGAAGCTGCGTGAACGTCACGCTGCCGCTCATCTGACCACACACATTGGCCGGAACGCCGGCCCCGGCCGCCACGTCCAGCGAGCGGCGCAACAGCCGCAAAACCGCCGGATCGCAGGCGTTGTACAGTTCCGCAACCTCCTTGTTGCCCCGGTCGACCGCCAGCGTGTACTGGATCAGGTCGTTGGTGCCGACCGAGACGAAATCGACCTCCTTGATGAAGGCATCGAGCATCAGCGCGGCGGCGGGCGTCTCCACCATCATGCCAACGGGCATCTTTCGGTTGAAGGCGATGCCGTGTTCGGCGAGATCCTCCATCACGTCGGCGAGCACCATCCGGGCCTGCCGCAGCTCGACGATCGTGGAGACCAGCGGAAACATCACCCGCACGTCGCCCAGGGCGCTGGCCCGAAGGATGGCCCGCAGCTGCGTGCGAAACATCGGCAGCTGCCGGAGCGAAAGGCGGATGCTCCGCAGGCCCAGGCAGGGATTTCGCTCCTCTTCGGGCGTCTTCTCGGTGAGCATCTTGTCGGCGCCGAGATCGAGCGTGCGGATCACGACCGGCTTGCCGCTCATCGCCCTCACGACGGCGCTGTAGGCCTCGAAGTGATCCTCCTCGGTGGGCTCCCGCTTGCTCGTGAGATAGAGAAACTCGGTGCGGTAGAGCCCGATGCCGTCGCAGCCGCGGTCGATGCACTGCTCGACCTCGCTGGGAAACTCGATGTTGCCCATGATCTGGATCCGCACGCCGTCGGTGGTCTCGGCGGGCAGGTCGCGGAGCCGTCCTAGCCGGACCGCCACGCTCCGGGCCGCCTCCTCCTCGAGGCGATATCGGGCGATCGTCTCCTCGTCGGGCTGAAGGATGACGAGCCCCTCGTTGCCGTCGAGGATCACCGGCTCGCCGCCGGAGACGTCGGCCAGGAACGGCCCGATGCCCACCACCGCCGGGATCTCGAGGCCCTCGGCCACGATCGCGGTGTGGCTGCCCGGTCCGCCAAGTTCGGTGGCGAAGCCCTTGACGAACCGGCGGTCGAGGTTGGCCGTCTCGCTGGGGGTGAGATTGTGGG
>JBJTPO010000043.1:0-1116 GCA_046075145.1 Planctomycetota bacterium | reverse complement strand
GGCACGCCGATCTCGCCCATGCAGATGCCCACGGTGGGTACGCGGCTGGCCTGCACCATCTCCAGGATCCGCAGGTTGTCGGTCGGGTGGTTGGCCATGGTGGCGATCTTGACCACGTCCGCGTCGAGGCCTGCCAGCCGCGCGTGCAGGGCGGGGAGGTCGGCGGGCGTGCGGAGCATGTCGTGGTGGCTCACGACCCGCTTGGTCTTGCCATAGCGGCGGATGCTGCCGGCGATATCATCCTCGAGATCGACGTAGTCGGCTCCCTCGACGATCGCCAGCCGCAGGAGTTGGAGGCGGGCCTCCTCCGAGTGCTCCCAGCGGCCCCCGTCCTGCTTGCGACGGCAGGTCACGATGGCCGGGCAGGGGCGGTCCTTGAGCAGCCGCTTGACCTGAACGTCCCCCTGGATGTAGTCGAGCCGGAGTTCGACCAGTTGAACGCCGTTGTCGGCCAGGTGCTTGTGTTCGGCGATCACGTGCCGATGGCGGCCGCGACCGATGCTCACGCAGATCATGCTATTTCCACCCAAAGTCTGTTCGTCAGATTTTTGTCGGCATCATGGGGAGTGCGTAGGGGTTTCCCAGGCGACGGACGAAATCGTCGGACGAATCATCGAGGCCCTCAGGTGCGGCGGAATTGGCGGTCGAGGTCCCGCCGGGAAAGGGTCAGCGACGTGGGGCGGCCGTGGGGGCAGTGATGCGCCTCGGGCACGAGCCGCCGGTCGCGGACGAGTGAATCGACCTCGGCCTGCGAGAGCCGGTCGCCCGCCTTGATCGCGGCCTTGCAGGCGAGTCCGTGGAGCACCTCGTCGACGAGCAGCCCGGCCGAGCCACCGGCGGCGGCCGCGGCGGCGAGTCGGTCGAGCACTTCGCGGACGAGTTCCCGGGCCGGCGCGTCGCCCGCCAGCGCCGGCTTGCTCGTCACGATCACGGTTGCACCCCCGAAGGGCTCGACCCGCATACCGGCCCGCTCCAGGGCCCCGGCGTGTTCCTGCACGAGCTCGTTTTGGCACCACCTGATATCTCGCCTTTCACTGTACGCTGCGCAATATTTTCTGGTGTAGCTTCAAAATCTTCAGCTTGCTTGAGTGCTTGCTTGCCTTTGTAATCTTTAAG
>JBJTPO010000042.1:0-2927 GCA_046075145.1 Planctomycetota bacterium | reverse complement strand
ATCCCGGTGCCCACGTTGGTGGGGCAGGCGGTCAGGTAGCCCCAGCGCTCGTGGAAGGCGTAGGGCACGACCCGGCCGACCTGGTCGTCGACCACCCGGATCTGCTCCCACACCCCCTTGAGGTCGAGGCCGCTGTGCATGCACTGGATCCGGAGATGGTCCTCCTCGTTGATCATCAGGCTGACTTGCTCGAGCCGGTCGATGGCGACGCTCCGCGCCCCCTGGGCCTCGGCATGCTCGCGGCTGATGAGCTGCCGCTCCACGAGGAACTGCCGGTCGATCTCCTCCAGCCGGCCCACGTCGATGTATTCCAGGCTCTGGCCCACCGGCGCGGTCGCGATCCGCTCCCGCAGGAACCGTTCGATCTCGGCGCGATCCTGCTCGGTGGCCCGGCCGACGAATGGGAACTGCGCGAGGTTGCGGGCCAGGCGGACGCGGCTGCTCATCACGATGTCCGATTCCGGACCCGTGCCCTTGAGCCATTCGCCGGTCGCCTGGGTGAGGGATTCGAGTGTCATGAGTGTCGAGGTGATCGAGGCGGATGGGGTGGCTCTGCGGGCGGGCCGTCGAGCCAGCGGCCCTCGATGGCGCGGATCGTGTCGCGAATCTTCTGGGCCCGCTCGTAGGCCTCGTCGGTGATCGCCTCCCGCATGTCACGCCGCAGGCCGATCACCGAGGTGAGTTCCTCCGTGCCTTCGGGCAGGCCCGTGGCGGCCCGCTCGGGGCGGCGGCCGGTGTGCCGTGTCGCGCCGTGGATGTTGGCGATCAGCGGCTCGAGTTCCTTCTCGAACTGGGCGTAGTCGTGGGGGCAGCCGAGCCGCCCCTGGTTGCGGAACTCGAAGAAGCTGATGCCGCACATGTCGCAGGCCTTCTTGTCGAGCACGGCCAGTTCATCGGCCGTCTGCCCGACCGTAAGCGGCCCGGTCAGCGCCCCCCCGCCGGACTCAGCCGGCTCATCGGAGCCGCCGCCCCCTTCGGCCTGGTTGAGGTAGGTCCGGGCGTGATCCTCGCAGAGGTGCAACTCCCGGACATCCCCCGACTCCAGTTCGGTGATGTGAAACACGGCATGCTTGTCGCACTGCTGGCACTTCATCGGCGGCTCCCGCGATCGTCCTCAGGGAATCATAGCGGCTGCCGTCCCAAGGGTCGCCTCCGGTGGCGGCGCAGCCCCCGAGGCCCGAACGGAGGCGGCCCGCTGTTCGCGACCCCGTGCCACGGGTACGCTGGCCGCTCGGGCCCCCGTACCGCCGTCCCGCCGCGTCAGCCGCATGCCGCACCTTCCGGACAGAACCCGATTTCGCGCGATGGCGGCCACCCACCGGCTGGTGCCCGTCTACCGGCGGCTGTTCGCCGATGCGCTGACGCCGCTGTCGGCCTTCGCCCGGCTCGATGCGGGCGCCTCCGCATGCCTGTTCGAGAGCGTGGTGGGGGGCGAAAAGGTGGGCCGCTACAGCTTCCTGGCAGCCGATCCGTTCCTCAGGCTCACGGCCCGGGGCCGAGCGGTGGAGGTGACCGCCGAGCGGGGCGTGGAGGCCTTCGAGAGCGACGACCCGCTCGGCGAACTCGAGCGGCGGGTGGCCGAGTATCGACCGGCCAGGCTTGGGGAACTGCCGCCCTTCACGAGCGGCGCCGTGGGCTACGCGGCCTACGACGCGGTGCGCTACGTCGAGCGGCTGCCCCACGAACCCGCCGACGACCTCGGCCTGCCCGACCTCGACTTCGCCTTCTATGACCGGATCGTGGTGTTCGACAACGCCACGAAGTCGATCGACGTCGTGGTCCTCGCCCGGATCGACGACGCCTCGCCGGCCGGCATCGAGCGGGCCCATGCCGCCGCCTGCCGCCGGATCGACGACACGATCGCAAGGCTCGCGTCCCCGAGCGGCTGGCCGCCGCCCGCCGACATCGGCCCGCGGCACGAGCCCCGGTGCATCGCCGACGGCTCGGCCCGCTCGGCCTTCCCCCGCGAGAAGTTCCTCGCGGCGGTGGACCGGGCGATCGAATACATCCGCGCCGGCGACGTCTTCCAGGTGGTGCTGAGCCGGCGGCTCGAGGTGCCCTGCTACATGCCGGCGCTCGAGATCTACCGCACGCTCCGGGTGGTGAACCCGAGCCCGTTCATGTTCTACCTGCGGAGCCCCGCCTGCACGCTCGTGGGCAGCTCGCCCGAGATCATGGTGCGGGCCGTGGATGGCGCCGTGACCGTCCGGCCGCTGGCCGGCACCCGCCGCCGCGGGGCCACGCCCGAGGAGGATCGGGCCCTGGCCGACGACCTGCTCGCCGATCCCAAGGAGCGGGCCGAGCACGTGATGCTGATCGACCTGGGCCGCAACGACGTGGGCCGCGTGGCCGCGATCGGCTCGGTCGAACTCTCCGACGTGATGACGATCGAGCGGTACAGCCACGTGATGCACCTCACGAGCAACGTGACCGGCCGGCTGCGGCCCGAACTCTCCGCCTTCGACGCCTTGCGTGCCTGCCTGCCCGCGGGCACCGTCTCGGGGGCGCCCAAGATCCGGGCCATGCAGATCATCGATGAGCTCGAGCCCGTCCGTCGCGGCCCCTATGCGGGCGCGGTTGGCTACATCGACTTCGCCGGCTCGATGGACACCTGCATCGCCCTACGGACGATCGTGGTCAAGGACGGTCGGGCCTTCGTGCAATCGGGGGCCGGGATCGTGGCCGACAGCGTGCCGGAGAGCGAGTTCGAGGAGACGCTCAACAAGGCCCGCGGGCTGCTCGTGTCGATCGAGATGACGGCCGACCGGCTCTCAGCCGGCGGGGTTTCTGCGCCACAGTAGGTCGTGAGGCTCGTCGGGAGTTTTCGTGCGTTATCTCGAGTGGGCCGGGGTTGCCCATGCCGTCTCGCCGGACGCTCGCTTCAGGCATCCTGCCTTCCGCTCGCTCGATGCCAGCTCGCTGGTATC
>JBJTPO010000041.1:0-2822 GCA_046075145.1 Planctomycetota bacterium | reverse complement strand
GCCGGCGGCCTGAAAGGGGACAGTCCCCGCCCTGGGGACTGTCCCCAGGGTTTTCCGGCAGATTCCGGGCTTGCCCCGGCCGCGCCGCTTCGCCACTATTCCCGCCCCTCGGCATGCCGCCGCGGAGCGTGGAGACCGCCGCCATGGAACAGTTCGCGACGATCGTCAAGGGATGCGTCTCGCTCCTGGCCCGCCTGCTGCTCGCCGTGATCTTCCTGATGAGCGCGGTGGGCAACAAGATCCCGCAGTTTCGTCAGACGGCCGAATACATGGCCTCCGAGGGCGTGCCCAATCCGAAGTTCGCACTGTTCGGGGCGATCGGCCTGCTGCTGATCGGCGGGCTGTCCGTGATCGCGGGCGCCTGGACGCGGATCGGCGCCTGTTTTCTGTGCGTGTTCCTCGGCGCTGCCACCTTTTATTTTCACGACTTCTGGAACGTCGCCGACGCCGCGATGCGGCAGGCCCAGACGATCCAGTTCATGAAAAACCTCGCCATCGCCGGAGGGCTGCTCGCGCTGATGGCCTTCGGCGGCGGTCCCTGGAGCGTCGATGGCTGGATCGAGCTCAAGCAGGAGGAGGCGGCCTCGAACGCCCCCGCCAAGAGCCGCTCTCCCGCGAAGGTGCAGCAGGCGGCCTGAGGCGGCTGTTGTGGGCGGCCGGGGCTGGTATCATCTCGGTCGTATCCCTTTGCTCGGGGGCCCGGCCACGATGACGAACCTTCGGCTATCGGCTGTGGCCTGGATGCGGGCGGCGGCGGCGATGGGCGCCGGCCTGGCCGGCGCGGTCGTCGCCTTCCCCGCACCCGCCCAGAAGAGACCCATGCCCGCCGAGGCCGCAGCGCCCGCCGCCGTTCCCACGTCCCGGCCCTTCGGCACCCTCCCCGACGGCCGTGAGGCGCGGCTCTACACGCTCCAGGTGCCCGGCGGCTGGAAGGCGACGATCACCGACTACGGCGCCATCCTCACGAGCTTCATCGTGCCGCCGGCCGCAGGAGACCTCGCCGGGAAGCCCGTCGACGTCGTGCTCGGCTTCGACTCGCTGGCCGGCTACCTCGCGGGCCATCCCTACTTCGGCGCGATCTGCGGCCGCTGCTCCAACCGGATCGCCGCCGGCCGCTTCGACCTGGCCGGCGAGACCCACGTCCTCGCGACCAACAACGGGGCGAATCATCTCCACGGCGGTGTCGAGGGCTTCGACAAGAAGCTCTGGAAGGCCACGCCGCGGTCCACGGCCTCGGGGCCGGCCGTCGAGTTCGAACTCGTGTCGCCCGCTGGAGAGGAGGGCTATCCCGGCCGGCTCGTCGCCAAGTCCGTCTACACGCTCACGCCCGCCGGGGAACTGCTCGTGGAGATGACGGCGACCAGCGACGCCCCCACGCTTGTGAACCTCGTCCACCACTCCTACTGGAACCTGGCGGGACAGGCCGCCGGGTCGATCAAGGACCACGAACTCGCCGTGGAGGCCGACCGCTACCTGCCGGTCGATGCCGGGGGCATCCCGACCGGAGCCTGGGCGGCGGTCGAGGGCACGAGTTTCGACTTCCGCCCCGAGCGGAAGCCGTGGGCCCGGTGCGGCGGCGCGATCGAAACCCTGCCGCCCAACGCCCCGCCGGGCGCGCCCCGCGGCGTCGACCATGCCTACGTGCTGCGGGGCTGGAAGCCGGACGGCGTGCTCCGCACGGCGGCCGTGCTTCGCGATCCCGGCAGTGGTCGGGCGCTCGAGATCCTCACCGACCAGCCGAGCATCCAGGTCTACATGGGGAACTTCCTCGACGGCTCCCTGACGGGAAAGGCCGACGCCATCTACGGCCCCAACGCCGCGATCTGCCTCGAGACGCAGAAGTTTCCCGACTCCATCCACCACGCCGACTGGCCGAGCGTTCGCCTCGAACCGGGCCAGACCTACCGGCACGTGATGGTTCACCGGTTCACGCGGTAGCGATCCGGCCCGCTCCGCTCAGCGGCGATTCCGCTTCGCCCCGAGCGCCGCGAACAGCCCGGGGCTGCTCTGAGGCTGGGGGCTGGGCAGGGCGTCGGCGAAGCCGAGCATCCGGATCGCATCCGCCGCCCGCCGGCGGGCCGGTAGCTCGCCGAAGGTGAGGCCCAACTGGTAGACGCCGGTCGAGCCGTCGCGTGCGCCCCGCCCCGTCCGTGCGTCGTACTGCGAGTTGCGATAGCCGGAGACGCCGACGTAGAAGACGCCGGCCTTCAGGGGGCGGATCACGAGCCGGCTATCGAGCGACCCCCCGGCGTCGTCGTTGAACCGCCGCAGGATGCCACGGGAATCAAACAGCCGCACGAAGCTGTCGAGCGTCGATCCCTCGGGCAGGCTGCGGGCGTCGACGTCGATCACGAGCGTCTGGCCTGCCTGGAGGTTCACCCGATACATGTCGATATCGCGCCCGCCGAAGCGGCCGTCACCGATGATCCCGTCGAACCGCACCTCGCCCACGACGGCGGATACCGGCGCGGCGGATCCGATCACCTGGCCGACGTCCTGGACCACCGTGGGGGGCGGCGGCGGCGGGTCGGTCGGCGGGGTGCCGGGATCGGTCGGCGGCGGATCGGTCGGCGGGGTGCCGGGGTCGGTCGGCGGCGGGTCGGTCGGCGGCGTGCCGGGATCGGTCGGCGGCGGATCGACCGGCGGGGGCGGAAGGATCGCCGCTACGGCGGCCGCGGCATTGACCAGGCCGCCGGTCGTCATCCGCCCGGCCAGGGCGGCGAGGGGCGTGGTCGTGGAGAGGATCGCGGTGCGGATCTCTGCCGCCGTGGCCGCGGGGTTGGCGGCGGCCAGCAGGCCGACGACGCCCGCGACGTGCGGCG
>JBJTPO010000040.1:0-8758 GCA_046075145.1 Planctomycetota bacterium | reverse complement strand
GCTGCTCGAGTCGAGCCACAAGTACGAGGAGGCGGCCCATGAACTCGCGGCCCATGGCGTGAGGGTCGGCGGGGTGGCCCTCGATCTGGCCACACTGATGAAGCGGAAGGACGACGTCGTCTCCACGCTCGCCAAGGGCATCGATGCCCTCATGAAGAAGAACAAGATCGTGCGCTACGCGGGCACGGGCAGGTTGGCCGGGCCGGGCAGAGTGAGCGTGACGGCCGCCGACGGCACGGTGACCGCGCTCGAATCGTCACGGGTGATCCTGGCGGTCGGCAGCCGGCCGGTCGTGCTTCCCGGGATCGACGCCGACGGCGACCGCGTCGGCACGAGCACTGAGGCGCTCCGGTATCCCGAGGTGCCGGGCCATCTGGTCGTGATCGGCGGCGGCTACATCGGCCTCGAACTCGGCAGCGTCTGGCGGCGGCTGGGATCGCGTGTGACCGTGCTCGAGTATGCCGACCGCATCCTGCTCGGCCTCGACGGCGACATCGCCGCCGAGGCGCTCACGCTGTTTCGGAAGCAGGGGCTCGACATTCGGCTCGGCGTGCAGGTGACCGGTGCCCGGGCGGAGCGGGCCGGCTGCGTCGTCGAGGTCGAGGGGGCGGATCCGATCCGCTGCGACCGGGTGCTCGCGGCCACCGGCCGCCGCCCGGCCACCGACGACCTGGGTCTGGAGACCGTCGGGATCGAGCCCGACCGGCGGGGTGTCATCGCGGTTGACGGGCAGTTTCGCACCGCGGCGGCAGGCGTGTGGGCGATCGGCGACTGCATTCCCGGTCCGATGCTCGCCCACAAGGCCGAGGAAGACGGCGTGGCCTGCGTCGATGGCATGACGGGTGGCTGGGCCCACATCGACTACGACCTGGTGCCAGCGGTGGTGTTCACGCATCCCGAGATCGCCGCGGTCGGCAAGACCGAAGAGCAGCTCACGGCCGAGGGCGTGGCCTTCAAGAAAGGGATCTTTCCGTTCCGGGCCAACGGCCGGGCCCGCACGCTCGGCGACACGACCGGAAAGGTGAAGATCCTGGCCGACTCGGCCTCCGATCGGGTGTTGGGAGTGCACATCATCGGGCCGGAGGCGGGGAACCTGGTGGCGGAGGCTGCCACGGCCATGACCTTCGGGGCCACCGCCGAGGACATCGCCCGTGTGTGCCATGCCCATCCGACGCTACCCGAGGCCCTGAAAGAGGCCGCGCTCGCCGTGGCCGGAAAGGCGATTCACGGGTAGCGGGCGGTGCAGCGAGGCCGGCGTCCGGCCGGTGGCTGGAGTCGAGGACGAATCAGGAGGGCCGGAGAATGACCATGCGACCGATGACCATGTTGATGTCGGGCCTGTCGTTGCTGGGAATGCTGGCGGCGTCCTCCGCGGATGGCGCCGAGCCGGAGGCCGCGACGTGGCAGGACAGCTTTGCCCGAGACGAGCGCCAGGTGGACGGGGCGACGCTTCGCTACCGGCTGTTCACGCCCGACCCGCTCCCGGCTGGTGGCCGGCTGCCGCTGGTGCTCGTGCTGCACGGCGCAGGGGAGCGGGGCGATGACAATTCGGCCCAACTCAAACACGTGGCGGTCGAGTTTCACCGTCGGCAGGCGACGCATCCCTGCCTGGTGCTGGTGCCGCAATGCCCGGAGGGGAAGAGGTGGGTCGAGGTCGACTGGGGCGACCAGAGCGGAACCGGAACGTTTCCGGCGGCACCCTCGGAGCCGATGCGGCTGGCCCTCGAGGTGGTCGACGATCTGATCGCCGCCGGCAGGGTCGATCCTGACCGGGTCTACGTCACGGGGCTGTCGATGGGCGGCTATGGAACCTGGTACGCCGCCGGCATGCCGGGGTCCCGGTTCGCGGCGGCCGCGCCGCTCTGCGGCGGTGGCGATCCGGCCTGGGCGAACCGGTACGTCGCCCTGCCCGTCTGGGCCTTCCATGGCGACGACGACCAAGTCGTGCCGGTGGGCCGTTCGCGGGAGATGGTCGAAGCGATCCGGGCGGTCGGAGGAAAGCCGAAGTACACCGAGTATCCGGGCGTGGGTCACGACTGCTGGTCGCGGACGTACGTCGACGATCGGTTTTACGACTGGCTGTTCGCCCAACAGCGCACCGGCGATTGAGCCCGGCGGCGTCAGTCGTTCGTCGGTACCCCCACGAACCGCCGGCCCACCGTCCCAAGCGGCAGTGTCCAGATGGGATTGACGCCGGCAGGCAGCGGGTCGGCACGGACGAATATTTCCTGGGGTGGGGTCGGGAAGTAGAGCAGCAGCGCCGGGCAGAGCCAGCACTCCTGCCGGGCCCCGGCCACCTCGCCGGCGTACCAGTTGCCGCTGCCGCTCGGGTCATGCCGCTGCCAGGCAAGCCGCACGTCGTGCCCCTCGAAGGGACTGGCTGAGAAGGTGAGGGCGAAGCCTCGCTCGGCATCTGGAATCGCCTTGGCGGTGACCAGGGCCGTGATCATCTCGGTGGCCCCGAGCACGAAAGCCTCCTCCTTGAGGCCGGTCCGCTCGTCGTCGAAGACCCAGGTTCCGGATTCGAGGTAGGGGTGGAGCGTGAGCGTGCTGGTGGTCATGGAGTCCTCCGTTCGTGGGCGGGGCGGCCGGTCCCGGCTGCGGCGGGCAGGCGGGATGCCCCCGACCCGGCATCGTACCGGCCCGGCAAGGGGGCTATGACACTCTTCCGTGGAGCCACCCTTGCCCTGCGGCGTATGCTTCCCCTGCATCCGTCTCGAAGGGTCGCCCGTCAGGGGCGGCCCGCCAACCTGCCCGCAAGGTGGTGACGGGGACCGGAAACGGAACCCGAGGATGCGCGTCGGAGCGATCCGGCGAACCGGTCCGATTCCTCCACGACGTGAAAGCAGGGTGCAGGCATGCCGCGTGGTTTTCTTTCCATCCGCATCGATGCCGCCATCGAGCGGCACCATCTCTGGCGCAACAACGGCACGTGGTGGGTGCACTACACGCTGAACTTCGACTTCCGCACCCGCCGCGTCCGCCGGTCGCTCGGTACGAAGTCGCTCGCCGAGGCAATCCGCCGACGCGACGCCCTGTTCGAGCGGCTGGCCACCGAGGGCGAGTGGGTGCCGGAACGCGGCGAGGAGTGCGACATGCCGCCGGCGTGTCGCGTCTGCATCGCTGCCGCTTAGGGGGCATTCACGATGAACATTGAACCCATCACCGGGATCACGCTGATCAATTGCTTCGAGGAGTGCTGCCCAAGCGACGTCCGGAAAGGTCTCTGGGATGAGGCTGACACACGCCACTCTCGATCCTCGCTCTGCCGCTTACGGCAACTGAAATCGCTGTTTCACGCGTTTGAGATTCCGTTTGACCCGGTGTCGTTCGAGTATGGCTCGTTCATCCTCAGAAAGCGGGAGTTGTACGCGGCGATGATCGCGAGGCTGACGAGTCAACTGCCGGAGCCTCCAAGTCGACCGCCGAACATCAGAGACTTGTGGCGGCTGTTTCCTGTCCTTCGCGCGTACCGCCGTGATGTCGAAGTGGCCCGCAATTCCTACCGGAGGCACAAGCATTACCTGCCGTTCGTCGAGCTGGTGGTTCAGGAGGCCATCGTTCCGGCTTCGGAACTGATATCCGTGGCTATATCGCCGGTCTCGGGGCTCCTCGCCGAACTGATTGCACCCGATGGCCGGAAGTTCCTGCTCGAAGACTTGAGGCGCGACCACGGCTACCCGGCCGAGGACTTCCTTGAACTCCGGCGAGAGGAGGAGGAAGAGTTTTGGACAGCACTTTGGGCGCAGGAGGACGACGATGCTACTGAGACTTGAGGGTCACCGCGACCTGCCGAACGCCTCGACCGACGACGTCGTGCGGGCCGTCTACGACATGGCCAGTCCGGACGGCCCGACGTACTTGATCGTCGAGGACGGCCAGGACACCTACGCCCAGGCCGCCGGCACCGACGGCCGGTACGTGATCGAGAGCCGGACGATCTTCGGCGAGGGGTTCCAGCACTTCCGCGTCGCTCGCGACCTGGGCGGCGAGGATGCACCGGCTGTAATCCATTACCGCCAGAAGTGTTCGAAACACCCGCCGCGACGCTGCCCGCTGCGAGTCCGGGAGTCAGAGGTCTGCACCTTCGCAGATGTGGAACGGGCGCTGCTGACCTTCGCGGCCACGGGTGAGCGGGACGGCACGCTGTTCTGGCGGGACGTCACCGCCGAGATGGTGCGGGATTTCGCGCGACGGCCCGACGACGAGGACGAGATTGGTCTGATTACCCCACAGTAGGAGAGCCCCCGATGGCAGAAGAAAGCGACAAGAAGCGGCTGGTGCGGTTCGATTTCCCGCGGGACCTCGATGCGGCAGCCATCGCGAAGGCTATTCGGGAGCAGAGCCGACGGCTTCTTGACGAGGCCGCCGCCGAGAAGGCGAAGGAGGAGAAGCCCGTACGTTTTGACTTTCCGACTGGCGCGTCGGCAGACGCCATCGCGAAGGCGCTGACCGAGGCACGTCAGAGGATCATGGCAGAGCACGCGGCCAAGCAGCAGCCGAGGAAAGACTGATCGTCACTGCCAGCCTTCGACGGGGCGGCCTCTGGAGCGGCCAAGGGCCGAAACGTAACAGATGACGTAACAACGCCCTCCCGGGCCACCCCCGAATCTCAAAAAACCGCACTACGCCCGGGTGGGATCGAACCACCGACCTTGGGATTAGAAATCCCATGCTCTATCCGACTGAGCTACGGGCGCGAGGCTTGTTTTGTAGTCTGAATCTGATAGGATGTCTAGCCGAAAAGGCGGGACGACAACCGATACGACAACCTCCGTGCGTTTTTGGGCCTGATTTCATGAAAGCCAGAAACCCCAACCATCTCGAGAATCGCGACCAATATTTTACCGCCGCGGCGGCTCTGCCGCCGGGAATGGTCGAAGAGGCCGCCGCCGTGGGGCAGGGCGTTGAAAAACAGTCCAAGCTTCGCCGTCCCCGAAAGCGGCGTTCGGGCGGCAAGCCGTACCCGACGTTTCCGCTCACGCCCCATCCCAACGGCCAGTTTTGCAAGAAAATTCGCGGGAAAACCCACTACTTCGGAACCGTGAACGATCCGGATGCGGCGTTGAGTGAGTACCGCCGCTGGTGCGACGCGCTGCACTCGGGAAAGGTCGCCAGAGTCACCCGGACCGTGGAGTTGACGGCCGCGGACCTGGCCAACAAGTACCTCGCCGCCAAGGAACGCAAGCGAGAAAACGGCGAACTCACTCCGGCCGCCTTCGTCGAATACCACCGGCACTGCGAGCGTTTCATCGAGTTCTTCGGCGGTCAACGCGAGGTCAAAACAATCACGCGCGGCGACCTTGAGGACTACAGGGTTTTCCTTGGTCGCGGGACGAATGCCACCACGCTCAGCAACCGTATCGGCGGTGCGCGCAGTATCCTCAAGTTCGCCTACGAAAATGAGTTGATCGAGAACCCGGTCCGGTTCGGTGAAGCATTCAAGAGGCCCGAAAGAAGGCTGCTCAGGCGGGCCAAGGCACAGTCTGGGCGGACGCATTTTCATGCGGAGGAGATTCGGAAGATTCTTGCGGTCGCTCCGACCTGTTTGCAGGCGATGATCCTCCTGGGCATCAACTGCGCACACGGCAACACGGACATCGGCAGCCTACCCGCCGCGTGCATCGACCTGGAGCGAGGGCGGGTTGATTATCCAAGGGCAAAGACCGGTATTGATCGGCGCTGCCCGCTCTGGCCGGAAACCATCGAAGCCATCCGGGCCGGCATTGCGGAGATCGAGCGGTGGAGGGTTGTGCGCGATCCGACAGCCACAGGGTTGCTATTCGTGACCCGCAACGGATTGCCATGCGTCCGGTCAAAGTTCGGCACGTCGCGGAACGGCCGCCCCAGCATCGTCTTGCACGATTCGATCACGACAGCAATGCAGAAAGCCATGGAGAAAGCAGGCGTTAAGCAGCCGGGATTGGGATTCTACGGGCTGCGGCGGTCTTTCGAGACCATCGGTAGTGAGACCGGCAACCAGGTGGCGGTCGATCACATCATGGGGCATGCCCCGCTGTCGTCCGACATGGGGGCGGTGTACCGGAAGCACGTCGCTGACGATGCCCTGCTCCAGGTGACCGACCACGTACGCAAATGGTTGTGGGGCGGTCGGCCGCCAGGCTTCAAAGCCCAAGACCGAGCCACGATCAAAAGTACTTCTTCGCGTGGGATGAAGAAACGGTCCGCGGCACGCGCCGCGGGTTGATCTTGGTCGTCTGCGACGGGTCGTGACCGCTTCGTCGTTCCTCAAAGGCCTTGACCGCCGCGAGCGTGATGCGGAATCGCGGTCGCCCTGTTGGCCGTGACGCAACATTGAAGGCTTGCAGTTCGCCCGTGCGAATAAAAGCCAGAACCTTATCGTGACTGGTGCCCCACATCGCCGCCACCTGTTTGGGACTCAGGTACGTGACGGCGGCGTCGGCGGCGGCCACCTTGGGATGCTCAGAAGGCGGGGAATCCTTGGCTTCGGTTACGTGATCCATCTTCAGCTCGCTGAATGGTTGAAAAGTGTCCTCCTGACGGGATGAACCACCGCGTCATGCCGGGACGCGGAGCGGACGCAAGAGCGTCCTTGGGGCGGGTGACGGGCCTCTGCCAGGGCCTACGTCGTCAGATCTTTCTCTGCCTCACAGCCCCGGAAAGGCCGGCCGTGCGACTTCCACGCCGTTGCCCGTCGCGTGTGTGGTCCGTCCAACTCGGTTTTGACGAGGCTGCTGTCGTCGGTGTGGCGAGCAATAGCGCCGGCTCTCATCGAGCACCCCCTTTCGCTCCGGCCGGCTTCCGTCGCTCGGCTTCCTCTTCGGCTTTGAACACGGCCCGCATCACCTCGCGACCGCGGGCCTTTTCAGCGACGCTAAGTTCCTTTTCGACCAGGCGAATCCACCACCGAAGCACATCTCGCTCGAAGTCGTCGCTGGGGGCGTAGGGGTGGTCAATCTCTTTCTTGGGCTTGGGCTTCGTGTTCTTGCTCGCTCCCTGCCCGGCGGCAAGGACATCCCTGGCCTTCTTCTTGCCAGCCTTCACGGCCTCGATGTCCTCCGGCGACCCCTGCTTCTGGACTTTGAGGGCCTGCTTGGCTCGGTGCTCGCTGACGTTCGCCACCTTCGCCAGGCGGCCTGCCGTGCTCCGTTCTGCCTTCGTTTTATTCTTGGCCCTTTTTGCGGAAGGCGAGAGCGGTTCCGCCTCCGCCTTCCTCTTTTTTGAATACTGGTTGGTGCCCGTACGATTGCGGGTCTCTCCCGGCCTAATTCGAGACGCCTTCTGCGCCTCCGCTCGCTCTTTCTCGATCATGGGGACTAGTTCAGCGGCGATTTGAGCGCGCTGCTCGTCCGTCAGAGACCGGCGGTGAAGATTCTTGTCTGCAACGTACTCTGCCACGGTCTGCCCCGGCTCCGGCTGCCATTCTCTCGTCTGGAGCGCGATGTCGACGCCCTCTTGCCTGAGCAACTCGACCGCCTTCGCCCTGTTCCGCCCCTCGATCAAGACATCTCCTTGCACGTCGACGGGATCGTGCTGGCCGTTGTTGCGAATAGAGTTCATGAAATCTTCGAACTCCTTACCCTCCATCATCGGGAACACACTGGCCGCTGGGTGTACCCGATACCCGGCGATCATCTCTGGCGTGGATGATCCTGCTTCTTGATCCCTGGGGGCGTGATCCCCGCCCTCGGTAGCCGTGGCGGGATCCTCATCGCCGTTCACGTCGTCGTCTTCCGGTTCTGCGTCTGCCCGCTCAACGTCGTCGCCCGTGTAGTCCACGAGCAAGTTGGCGGGAGAGTTGGTGTATATCGAATCGAAATCTTGATCGTCCTCGAACATGTTGGCGGCTTCTCCCCAACTCGCCGACTGCTTGCGAACCATTTCAAACCTCGTGGTGTTGCGGCCCCGGTGAAACGTGCGGGGCCTCGTCCGGCCCAACCCGCCGCTCGATGCGGTCGTCGCTGGGCCACGCTTCAAGGGATACAGCCCCCACGACGGTTTGGCCATCGGTGGGCAAGGGACCTAGCGGTCGCTAACTGCTATGCGAACCTCAAGGGGTTCGTGCTTTGGCCGTATTTCAGGCGGGCTGCAAGCGAACAGGTTGACGGGGCTGTTGGCGGCGCTGCAACCTGCTGACCTGCCCGCTCGACAAGTCTGTCTCACTGGACGCCACGGCAAGGCCCGACTTATGCCCAGATATCCCTACAACAATCTGGCGAATCACTTCTGGCCTGAGACGCCGCCGAATTGGCCGTGGAGAACCGAAGACGACCGAGACCACGTCTGGATCCGGGACATACCCTACACACTGCTGCGCGTCAGTCAGGAACTTGCCATGCTCTATGGCAACTGGATCAGGCCCTTAACCTACTGCGGTCTTGAGGCTCAGCTGCTTGTTGCCGCATCGATCTCGTTGGAGCGTCTGCGAGAACTGTTGGACGGCGTGACGGCTGCCATGCTTCGGGCATGGGAGCGCAACAACCCGCGCAAGAATCCACGGCGTGGTGCGATCAAGCACCGGCAGGCTGAAGATCAGTCAGCGGGCGAGGCCTTCACCGGCTTGCTGTGTGTGCTTGAAGGGATTCAGTGCATCAGCACCATTATCGCGGGACAAGAAGAGTATGAACCGCTTAAGCGACCGGATGATTCATCTGTTGGCCTATATGAACGATTGGGATTCGGCGATCCTGATTATTGGTCGCCCGATGCTCTGCTCTCACTTAGCCTTGTATCGCGTGCGTTGGAGCGTGAATGGGGCCGGGTTCACGAAATGTTG
>JBJTPO010000039.1:0-6327 GCA_046075145.1 Planctomycetota bacterium | reverse complement strand
CCAGCTCCCGCTTGACCATCGTGCAGGAGTAGTCCTTGACGTTGGCCCGCAGGCTCGCGAGGCCGCGCTGGGCCAACTCGAGGGCCGGCTCGAGCGGATGCTGCCCGACCACGGCCGCCGTCGCGTCGCCCGCGCCCGAGTTGGCCTCCGCGCCGCCGCCGTGAGGCACGAGCCCCGGGCCCTGCGGTTCCTGAGCCCGGGCGGCCAGAGACGCCGCCGCGACCGCCGCGAGGGAGAGGGCCATGACGCCACGGCGGATGAAACCGCGGGCGGGGAAGAACTGCAACGTGCCGGCCATCGATCCCTCCATGGATCTCGGGTGTGCGGAAGTCTGGGTGTTCGGGTGTGGCCGAGGACGCGCCTCGACCCCTGATTCGGTTATCGCCGCGGACACTCGGGGCGGTTGAGCTCCGGCCGTGGGACCGGCACGTTCCGCATGTTCCTGCGAATCGGCCCGCGTTGGGGCGGGAGTCTAGCGGTGTCCAACGGAGGCCACCAGCCCACCTTGCAGGGGAAAATGGCCGGCGGAACGCCGGTTTTCGCCGGATGACGGGCCGCCGCTTGTCGCGGCCGCCGTCGGCAACCATGCTCCCTGAAGTCCGGTCTCCGCCCGTTGCGGTGCTCATGCCCTCCGCCGAACCCATCTACGCCACGCCCGCCCTCGAGGTGGCTCGGGTCGAGTCACTGCCCTTCGGCGAGCACTCCTACGTGGCGCGGCGCCCCGGCAGCTCCGAGTGCCTCGTGGTCGACCCCGGCTTCGAGCCCGCGGAGATCGTCGCCTGGCTCGAGCGGCAGGCCCTCGAACCCGCCGCGATCCTGCTCACCCACGGCCACTCCGACCACATCGCTGGCAACGCCGCCCTCAAGGCGCGCTGGCCCGCCGCCCCGCTGCTCATCGGCCGGGGCGACGCCGCCAAGCTCACCGATCCCACGGCCAACCTCTCGGCACCCTTCGGACTATCGCTGACCAGCCCGCCGGCCGACCGGCTCCTCGCGGACGGCGAGCGGCTCTGCCTGGCCGGCTGCGACCTCGTGGTCCACGAGATCCCCGGCCACTCGGCCGGGCACGTGGTCTATGTCATGCCGAAGGAAAACCCGCCGGTGGTGTTCGGCGGCGACGTCCTGTTCCGGGAGGGGATCGGCCGCACCGACTTCCCCGACGGCGACTTCGAGGCCCTCGCGGCGGGCATCCGCCGCCACCTCTACACGCTGCCCCCCGACGCGATCGTGTTCCCTGGCCATGGCGAGCCCACGACCGTCGGCCACGAGCTGCGGCACAACCCCTTCGTGACGGCCCGATCATCGGATTGACCATGGCCTCCGCCGCGATCGAAGATGACGGGATGCTTTCGCCGGCCGACATTCGCGACCTGCCACCGGCCCCGCGGCCCAAGGGCCGGGTCCGCTCGCCCGTCTGCCGGGCGGCGGGCCTCGGCCTCACGGCGCTGGCCCGGCTCCTGGCGGGGGCGAGCGTCCGCTGGATCGCCAGCCAGCCGGACACCTGCCAGCGGGTCTACTTCGCCAATCACACGAGCCATCTCGACGCGCTGGTGATCTGGTCGAGCCTCCCCCAGACCGTTCGCGAGGTCACCCGCCCCGTGGCCGCCAAGGACTACTGGGCCCGGGGGCTCGTCCGCCACTGGCTGGCGACCGAGGTGTTCGACGCGATCCTGATCGACCGCACCGATATCAAGGTGCACCAGAGCCCGGTGGACCTGATGCTCCGCGAGGCGGGCAACACGCACTCGCTGATCGTGTTTCCCGAGGGCAGTCGCAGCATCAGCGGCGAGGTCGGGGAGTTCAAGAGCGGACTCTACTACCTGGCCAAGAAACGGCCCGATCTCGAACTGATCCCGGTCCACATCGACAACCTCAACCGGGTGCTACCCCGCGGCGAGTTCCTCCCGGTGCCGCTGCTCTCGTGCATCAGTTTTGGGCCGCCCTTGTGGCTGGAGCGGGGCGAGGCCAAACTCGACTTCCTCGCCCGGTCCCGCCGCGCGGTCATGGCCCTCAAAGAATAGATTCGCAGGAGCGACCCCCGAGCCGGAACCGAGGTGGTTCCGGCGGCCCGAGGCCGCGACAAACCAGGCATGACCGACAACCGCACGATCGCGCTGGTGGCCGGCGTGCTCGCCCTTCTCACGGCGGCCACGGCCGTCGGCCAGTTCCTCCGGCGGCATCCCGACCGCGGCCTCGACCCCGCCGCCGTCCGCACCTTCAACAGCCGGTTACGGGGCTGGTGGATCCTGTGCACGGTGCTGGCCGCCGCCTTCTGGCTGGGGACCACGGCCACGGTCGTGCTCTTCGGCCTGGTCTCCTTCTGGGCGCTCCGCGAGTTCATCACGCTCACGCCGACCCGCAAGGGTGACCACCGGGCCCTGTTCTGGGTGTTCTTCGCCTTCACCCCGCTCCACTACGTGCTCGTCGGGCTCAACCGGTACGACGTGTTCAGCGTCTTCCTGCCGGTGTACGCGACGCTGTTCGTGCTGGCCAGGGTGGCCTTCGCCGGCGACTACAAGCGGTTCCTGGAGCGGACGGCGAAGATCCAGGCCGGCCTGGTGGTCTGCGTCTACTGCCTGTCGTTCGCACCGGCCCTGCTGGAGCTGCCGCTGCCGGGCGGGGGCGAGGGTCGCGGCGGCAACTTCCGCCTGCTGTTCTTCCTCATCCTGCTCGTTCAGTTCGCCGACTGCATGCAGTATGTCTGGAGCCGGATGCTGGGCCAGCGGCTGGTGGCTCCGGCGGTCAGCTCCAACCGCACCTGGGAGGGATTGCTCGGGAGCGCGACGAGCACGGCGCTCCTGGCGGCGGCGCTGTGGTGGGCCGCGCCCCCCTTCCAGCTCTGGCAGGCCACGCTGGCCGGCTTCGTGGTGGCGTTGATGGGCTTCGCCGGCGGGATGACGATGTCGGCGATCAAGCGGGACCGCGGCGTGAAGGACTACGGCACGCTCGTGGTCGGCCACGGCGGCGTGCTCGACCGGATCGACTCGATGTGCTTCGCCGCCCCGGTCTTCTATCACATCACGCTGCTCGTGACGGGGATAAGGCCTTAGGCGACCGAGTCGTTCGACTGATCGAAGGCCCGCGAGGGGTTGCCGGTTCCCCGGAGCCAGCCTTGCTGGCAAGCGCCGGCAGGATGCCGAAGCGTGGCCAGCATGGAGTGAGCAAAGGCCGGGAGGGCCGGAGCGAACGTCCGGGCGACAGGGAACCGGCAACCCCGAGCCGCGTCACCCACGAGCTTGCGGCCAAGCCGTTACCGGCGCACGGCGCCCGCGCGGGAGTAGATCGACGAGCGGGCGGCGCTCGTGGCCACCGGCCCCGAGTCGGCGGCGGGATTCCAGGATACGGGTCGCGGATCCGGGCTCTGGCCGCGGGCTGTGGGAGTCCAGACCGCCGGCGATGCGGCCGGAGCGGCGGCCGCCAGCGCGGCTGGCGGGGCCGGGCAACCCTCCTTCACCCAGTCGAGCCAGATGTGCTGGAGTTTGGCGATGTCGTTGACGCCGTAGTGCCGCTCGAGCGCGCCGGCCCAATCGTCGCGGGACAGGCCGTCGCCCACGAAGGCGACATACTTGTGGCGGCCGCCGCGCTCGATCAGGAACCGGGCCAGCGAGTAGCCCTGCGAGTAGAGCGGCAGCACGTCGGGCGGATACTCCCGCATCGCGAACATTTCCGGGAAGGCGATGCCGCGGCCGGTGCTCAGAAACTCGATCAGCATCTTGTGCTGCCGGGCCCGCTCCACCGGGTGCTCGACCGTGGTGCAGGCTCCCTCGTCGGCCCAGCGAGGCAGCGGCTGGCGAAAGTAACTGGCGAAGATCGTGTGGGTGATCTCGTGCGGCAGCACCGAGTCGAGAATCCGCTCCTCGCTGCCCTGGATCGTCATCGTCCAGTTGAACACCTCGCCCTTGTCGAACACGAAGCTGGTGGCGCCGCCAGCGCCGAGGTGCGGGGCCACCTGGGCGGTGATCGGGCAGGGGCGGCTCCAGCGGGGCAGCGGGCTGCCGGTCCATTCGACGGCCAGGGTGTGGCGATACTGCTCGGCCGCGTCGCCGATCTTCCGCGCCTGGTCGGGCGTGGGGGCTTCGATGACGAAGTTCGCCGTCCGATAGCCGGCCGCGACGGCCGGCGCCGGGCCCGCGGCGGCGGCCACGGAGGCCAGGATCAGCCCCGCCACGCGGAGGGACAGGTGGGTGCGGGCCTGGGCGGCCCCCGATCGCGTGCCGTGTCCTCGAACCATCATGCCGTGCGGGCCTCCGTGCCTGTCAACTGACGACTTCAGGCGGCCGATGCGATGCGGAATCCTTTCCACATCGCTGCCCTGACGGGCCGGCGACCATGAGAGGGGGCGGACGGTAGCGGCGGCCCCAGGACCCGGCCAGACCGCTTTTCACTTGCCCCGTCCACCCAGTTTTCAGCGGCGGGACGGCCTGCGCCTCAGTCGGCCGCGTAGGTGAGGGTGCTGTCGTTGCCACCGCCGCGCGAGACCGCCGGCTGTTCCGCCGGCCGCCGGGGCAGCGCGAGCCAGACGCCGGCCACCAGCATGAGGAAGCCGGGCGCCTTCGGTTCGAGGAACACCAGCCAGGCGCTGCCGCACACCACCCACCACCACCGCCCGAGCAGGGGCGCGACGATGCCCGCCAGCGCGGGCCAGCGGCGCGTTGCCAGCCAGCAGCCGAGCACGGCGGCGAGGATCACCGCGGTCAGCAGTCCGCGGGCGGCCTGTGGACCGTCGGCGGCCCGCACCGCGCGGAAGGTCACGGTGCCGTCCTCGGCCGCGGCGATCCGGACCCGCTGCGGCTCGAGCACCGACGCACCGCGCCAGGCCTCGTACCAATCCCGCTCGCCGGCTGGCCCAGCGCCCGCCCTGAGGGCTGCCGCGAAGGCATCCAGGCGACTGCGTTGACGTTCGGGCGCGGCCTGCAGCGCGGCGCTGAACGCCTGGCCGACCTGCTCGACGGCCGGGGCATTCCAGGCGGCGAACGTCTCGTCGTCGAGCACGCGGGCCGGCTCCGACACCCGGACGGCGAGGCCGGCCGGCGATCGCAGCGACCAGCAGACGGCGGCCGGCGGCAGCCCGGTGATCCGCGGCGGTTCCAGCCGAATGGGCTCGCCCCGGGTCAGGCCGCTCCCCACGCTGCCGGCGACCACCGCCACCAGCGACCTCGGCCAGCCGACGTCCTGCAGCCGCAGCTGCCAGGCATTCCCCCCCAGCGGGGTCGCCGTCACCTCACGGCCGTCGGCGCGGAGGCCGAACAGCCTCAGGCCGGCGGGCAGGGTGATCGTCACCTCCGGGTCGCGGGCGAGCAGGTCGAACCGCGCGAGCCCCCAGGCGCGGCCCGACGTGTCGATCGCCAGATCGATCACCGTGCGGGGCACGGCCGCGACCGCGGGTCGAGGGTCACCCGCCGAGCCCGCGTCGGCGGCATCGCCCGCTGGCGCCGGCGGCGCGTCGTCGCGGGAGAGCCGATAGGAGGGCGCGGGCTGGCCGGCCGGCAGTTCGAGCCGCTCACTCCCCGCGTCGCCTGCTCGAGGCTCGGCCTCCACCCTCACGGTCATCCCGGCCTCGGCCCGCCAGCGCAGGTCGAGCGGTAGATCGGCGGCGGCCACGCGGGCCAGCGGGAGCCGGCCGCGGCTGGCGGGCCGAATCGGCAGCCGCGCATCGAGCTGGAGCCGGTGCGCGCCGGCCTCGGGCCGCTGCACCACCGCCACGATCCGATCGGCCGCCGCCCGCGACCAGAACAGATCGACGCGCCGCCAGGGCTGCTCCGCGGCGACGCCGGCCGACTGCCGCGTCAGGACGATCTCTTCGATGACGGCGGCGGGCGGCAGCTGCACCGGAATCTCGACCACGGGGATCTCGGAGGGCTCGACCTCGTAGACCAGTCGCAGGCCGACGTGGCCATCCGCGAAACTCACCAGCAGGTCCTGCGCGGCCCGAGGCCGCGGCGGGGACCGGCGGACGGTGATCCGCGGCCGCAGTTCGGTGCCGCCGACCGCCTCTGCGGTCGCCACCGCGTCGCAGCGCCAGACCGCGGTCGTTCCCACGCCGTCCTCGGTCCGCGGCCGCACCAGCGCCATCCCGGGAGGGAGCTCGACGGCCGCCTCGATCCCGAGTTCCGGCCGCAGCCGCGCCGTGCGGACATCGGTCTCGACGCCCTCGAGCCATGCAAACGGCGCGTCGAAGATGCCGACGGGATCAGCCAAGGGCATGCGGAACTCGACGGCGATCCGCCGCTGACCGGCCCTGGGCTCGGGAATCTCCACCACCTGCCGCCCCGCACCGAGCGGCCGCGGGACGATGCCGCCCGCCGCCACCGGCTCGACGGCGGGGTC
>JBJTPO010000038.1:0-1735 GCA_046075145.1 Planctomycetota bacterium | reverse complement strand
GTTCGGCCACGTAGGCATCGCAGCCAGCGTGCAGGAGCGGCTGCACGAGGTCGGCGATCGACCGGCCGACGGCATGCCGGGGCCGCGGTCGGCGGACGGGGAGTGGCATCCGTGCCATGACGTCAGGTCTCGGGCAGGTCGATCTCGAGCGTGGGGATGTCCTTGGCCGCGACATCATGGCTTTCGAAGTACCGCGCGATCGCGGCGGCACCCGCCTCGGTCACAGCCGCGGGCGTCTCGTCGCGGACGATCCGCTCCGTCTGCCGCGTGCCGGCCACGATCGTGGTCCGCTCCTCGATGTGCCAGCGCGGACCGAAGTGGAACACGGCGTAGTACATGGTCTTGGCCTTGATGGCGGCCACTCCGCCGCAACGGCAAGCCTCGAAAAACATCCGGTGCACGGCCTGCCAGGGCCGGTCGCGGGTCTCGCAGGCCACGTCGTGCACGACCGAGGCGTCGCGAAACTCGCCCGAGAACGGGCCGCCGATCAGGCTCCAGAACGCCCGCGGGATGCTCGCACCGTTGACCACTGCCCCGGCTGGGGCCGGCCAGCGGGCCTGCCGCGGATCGAGATACGCAAACGGCTCCACGAGCGTCATCGAGCGGCCGTCGCTCTCCCAGCGGGCGACCACCTGCCCCTCGAACCGCCCCCAGTCGGCACCGCGAACCGCAGCTCGCGACGGCTCATGAACATCCCCGCGGGCTGCCGGGACCAGAAATTCCGGCGCCTGAGGCGTGGCCCGCGCCGCCAGGAATGCGACCAGCGGGCGGGCGGCCTCCGGCAGGCAGCCGTCGTCGCAACTCAGCCGGTCGACCCGCCCGCCGCGGTCGATCGCCAGGTCGTATTGCCGCCGGTCGCGGCCCCCCTTGGAGACCTGCTCGCAGGAGCCGGACAGGCCGCAGACGGCCACGAGATGCTCGAGTTCGGCCCGCTCGGGCGCGGGCAGCGCGGCCGCGTCGAGCCGCACGCCCCGGATCGTCCCGGTGAATCCGCCCGATTGAAGGAAGGTGATCTGCACGGCCGTGGTTCCATCCCGAGGCTCCGCCGACAGTCAGTATGCCGCAGCTTGCATCAGTCCGTCACCTGAATCACTGTTGGGCCAGACGGCGGTCACGATTTACGGCATGGGTTGTTTCGCGCATGCGTACCGTACTGGTCACCGGGGCTACCGGGTTCATTGGCCGGCACGTCGTCGCCGGGCTGCTCGACCGCGGCGTCGCCGTGCGGGCGCTGGTACGGTCGCCCGAAAAGACCGGCCATCTCTCGCATGAAGGCGTCGAGCGGGTCGCGGGGTCGCTCGCCGACGTCGCCCGGTGGCAGGCGGCGCTCGCCGGCTGCGATGCCGTGTTTCACTGCGCGGGGCTGGTGGCCGCCCGCCAGCGGGCCGACCTCACGGCGGTCAACGGCACGGCCGTCGGCCACCTGGCCGACGCCTGTGCCGCGATCGAGACGCCGCCGACGTTCGTGCATCTCTCCTCCCTGGCCGCGGCGGGCCCGGCTCTGCGCGACGGCATTCGCGACGAGGGCGAGCCCGCCCGGCCCGTCTCTGCCTACGGCGTGAGCAAACTCGCGGGTGACGGCGAACTGGCCACACGGGCGGGCCGGCTGCCGGTCACGATCGTGAGGCCGGGGATCGTGTTCGGGCCACACGACACGAACGTCGCCGCGATGTTCCAGTCGATCCAGTGGACGCGGCTGCACGCCATGATGGGCTTCCGGTCGCCGCGGCTGTCG
>JBJTPO010000037.1:0-3054 GCA_046075145.1 Planctomycetota bacterium | reverse complement strand
GTGGTCGGGATCGTCGCGGAGCGTGAGGAAGAGCAATCGGATGGCCTCGCATGACCGCGACCCCGGTGGCGCCGCGTCGGGGTCGGGCCGGGCCAACTCAGCCCGCGTCGGCTGGCGGTCATGGGCGGCGGCAGCCCCGAGGGCGTGCTCGAAGGTGCCGGTCGCCCGGGCCCGCCGCGCCGCCAGAAAGTCATTCCAGATCGACCGCTCGGCGTCGCCGTCGATGCAGGCGGGAGTCTCGACCGCCGGCGGGATCGCCAGGGCGACCTGCCGGCCCTCGACGGGCGGCAGTTGCCAGGCCTGGATCATGGCCGCCAGTTCCCCGTGGCCGTCGATCTCGCAGCGACGGAGCAGGTCCTTTTCCGCGGCCGCATACTCCTCGTCAAGTTTGGCGAGCGACTTGGCCGGCTCGCCCCGCGGAGCGGCGGTCGCGGCACCAGGAATCAGCGTTATGACGGCCGCCGTGAGGCACCCCTGCCAGGTCGCGATCGGCGGGGCGAGGGCGGCGCTCACGACTCCGCGAAGGCCGCGTCGAACTGGACGTTACTCGGCGCGAAGGCGAGAGGCTTGACGAACCTCGCCGCCTCGGCGGCGCCGTGTTCGCGGTCCATCCCGCAGTCCTCCCACTCCACCGAGAGCGGCCCCTCGTAGCCGGCCTGGTTCAGGGCCCGGATGATCTCCTCGAAGTCCACGCCGCCGCGGCCGGGAGAGCGGAAGTCCCAGCCTCGGCGGGGGTCGCCGAAGTTGAGGTGGCTTGCGAGGATGCCGGTGCGGCCGTTCAGGGTCACGATCGCGTCCTTGATGTGCACGTGGTAGATCCGGTCGGAGAAGGTGCGGATGAACTCGACCGAGCTGACGCCCTGCCAGTGGAGGTGGCTGGGATCGAAGTTGAAGCCGAACTCCTCCCTCCGGCCGACGGCCTCGAGCGCGAACCGCACGCCGCACTCGGCGAACACGTCGAGGATCGGGTGCCAGCGCTCGGCGAACTCGGCGAAGCCCGCCTCGATCATCGACTCGGGCACCGGCGGAAAGGAGTAGAGCAGGGGCCAGATCGCCGAGCCCGTGAAGCCGTTGACCACCGAGACGCCGAGCTTCTGGGCGGCCCGGGCGGTGTTCATCATCTCTTCCGCCGCCCGCCGATTGACGCCGGAGGGGTTCCCATCGCCCCAAACGTGCGGCGGGAGGATCGACTTGTGCCGCTCGTCGATCCGGTCGCAGACGGCCTGGCCGACCAAGTGGTTGGAGATCGCGAAACAGGAGAGGTCGTGCCGCTCGAGCTGGTCACGCTTGGCTGCGCAGTAGCCACTCTCCCGAAGGGCCCGTGTGACGTCGAAGTGGTCGCCCCAGCAGGCGAGTTCGAGGCCCTGATAGCCGAACTCGCGGGCCTTGCGAGCGAGGTCGTCAAGCGGCATGTCGGCCCACTGGCCGGTGAAAAGCGTGACGGGACGGGCCATGGCAGGACTCCTCGAGTCGGTTGGAAGTGAGCGGATGCAAAGCGGCCGGGAACTGCCCGATTCGCCTTCGAGGATTGTGCCAGATTCCCGGGCTCCCTGAAACCAGCCGCCATCCGTGCGGACCGTGCTCGGCGGAATCGCACTTCAATGGCATTCGGACCTCCATGATCCGAGCCGGCAAGCCGGCCGTCCGCTTGCCTAGCCTGCCGGCCTTGCCGAGTTTCCGAGGCCGCGGCGCGAACCCGGGAAACGGGCGAAGCGAGGGGCTGTGGCTGCCGATACCCGGAGGGCGGGAGATGGTGGCCCGCGATCAGCCTCGCCTCGCCACTGGAATCGGACCACGGACATGCTCTACAGCCTCGCCGCCAACGTCGCCTTCGCCCACTATCCGAAGACCGCGGGCTCCGCGATCGCGGAGTGGTTCCGCCGGGTGTTTCCCGACGCGCGATACGTGAAGGCCGGCCACCCGCACGTGGATGTCCGCCGCTCACTCGCCTGGCTCTCGGGCGGCCGCAGCCTCCCGCCGGTGGCGCGGCTGCGGTATCTCACGCGAGCCTCGAACTGGCGGCTCCCGCTCGAGCCGCGGCCCGAACTGCCGCACACGATCCGGATCCTCGGCGTGGTTCGCGAGCCCCTCGATATGCTCGCGTCGCTCTATGAATACTGGCGGCGTGGCGAGGCGAATCCCGATTCCCGCGACCGATTTGTCACCGCCGCCTGGGACGGACGCTTTGCCGACTTCGTGGGCCAGGCCATCGGCGGCCGGCTGCCCTCATACGCCGCGTTCTTCGACGCCGGCGGACCGGCCTGGCCCAACACCAGGTTGGTGCACTTTGCCGATGTGGAGGAGGGCCTCGCCCGGGCATGCCGCGAGTTCGGCCTCGGAGTGACCGTGGAGTTGCCGCGCAAGAACTGCGGCCCGGCAGGCGGGAGAAGGCTGGATCGCCCGGATGTCGAGGCACAGCACCTCACGGCCGAGCTCCGGCGGCACTTCGCCTGGTATCACGACACCTACGGCCACGCCGACCATCCCGCCGCCCGCCGCCGGTCGCCGGCCCGCCTCGCGGCGTGAGTGGCTAGCCGAGCTTCGATCGCACCGCCTCGAAGGCGGCCACCGCCTGCTCGAGATCGGCCCGCGAGTGGGCCGCCGAGACCTGGGTCCGAATCCGGGCCTTCCCCTGGGGCACCACGGGATAGGAAAACCCGATCACGTAGACGCCCTCGGCGAGCATCAGATCGGCCATCCGCGTGGCCAGCGCCGCGTCGCCGAGCATCACCGGCACGATCGGGTGCTCGCCCGGCAGGATCGAAAAACCACGGCCAGTCATCTGTTCCCGGAAGAAGCGGGTGTTGGCCTCGAGCGTGTCGCGGAGCATGGTCGAGCCCGACAGCATCTCCAGGGCCTTGAGGGCGCCTGCAGCCACCGGCGGAGCGACCGTGTTGGAAAAGAGATAGGTCCGCGACCGCTGCCGGAGCCACTCCACGAGCTCCCTGCGGCCCGAGGTGTAGCCGCCGCTGGCTCCGCCGAGCGCCTTGCCGAGTGTGCCGGTGAGGATATCGATCCGGTCCATCACGCCAAAGTGCTCGGGCGTTCCCCGGC
>JBJTPO010000036.1:0-2120 GCA_046075145.1 Planctomycetota bacterium | reverse complement strand
GTCACCGACACCCGCTTCCGGGCCAACGAGAGCGTGATGGTGAGTGCCATTCGCTCGGTGATGTGCGTGCCCGTGACGAGCGGCGACGGCCGGCTCTTGGGCGTGATCCAGGTGGATTCGCGTGTCATCCGCGCCGGCTTCGACGCCGACGACCTCGACGTGCTCGCCGGGATCGCGGGCCGGGCGGCCCAGGCGATCGAGCAAGCCCTGGCCCACGACGAGCGGGTGGAGCGGGAGCAGCTCAACCGCGACCTCGCGCTGGCCCATCGCGTGCAGCAGGGTCTGCTTCCCAACACGCCACCCGACCTCGCGGGCTATGAGATCTTCGACTTCTACGAGGCGGCCCGGCAGGTGGGCGGCGACTTCTTCGGCTACGTGCCGCTCTCGGGCGGCCGCCTGGCCGTGGTGCTGGCCGACGTCTCCGGCAAAGGGGTCGCCGCCGCGCTGCTCATGGCCGCCCTCTCGGCCGACATCCGCTACTGCCTGGCGAGCGAGCCCGACCTGGGCCAGGCCGTGTCGCGGATCAACGAGAGCTTCCTGCGCGGCGGCTGGGACGACCGCTTTGCCACGCTCGTGGTCGCCGTCCTCGCGCCCGATTCGAGTGCCGTGACGGTCTGCAACGCGGGCCACCTGCCCGTGTTCCTGCGGGAGCCCGATGGCTCGGTGCGGCAGGCAGCGACCGACCTCGGCGGCCTGCCGCTGGGCATGGCCGCCGGCCACGAGTTTCGCTCCTGCACGATCGAACTGGCCCCCGGGTCGGCCTTCGTGCTCTGCACCGACGGCGTCACGGAGGCGATGGATCACGAGGGCCGGTGCTACGGTCTCGAGCGGGTGGAGGCGATGCTGGCCGGCCCGGCAATGGCCGCCGCCGAAGTCGGGCAACGGATCCTCGCCGACATCGACCGGCACACGGCCGGCGCACCGGCCGGCGACGACATCTGCCTGGTCTGCGTGCGGCGGCAGGCCTGAGGGGGGGCGGCACAGCCTGCCACCTTCCGGGGCCGGCATCCGGGGGCGGTTCCGTCGAGGCAGCCCCCGCAGCGGCCGATACGAGACAGGGGCGCGGGCATCATGCCCGGCCGGAAGGGCTGCCGGGGAGGATCGGTCATGAGTTTTTTCCAGTGGGTTCGCGAGGGTGTTCGGCAGGCGGTGGTGCTCGGCTTCGCCGATGCGATGGAGGACGTGGGCAGCCGCAGCCGCGACGAGGACTTCGGCGGCACGCTCGCCCAGTCGCTGCGTGACCGCCTGGCCGTGGCCTCGGAGCCGACCGTGATTGAGTCGGCGGGCGCTGCCAAGGGCAGGCGGCGGCTCGGCCGGTCACTCGAGGCGATGCAGAAGGCCGCCTAGCCCCCCGCCCCCGTTCACGACCCGCTGGGTTCACCCGACTCCTGGGAGCGTGACCTCGACGGTCGTGCCCCGGCCTGGGGCGGACTCGATCCTGCACGTGCCGCCGAACAGCCGCGTCCGCTGGCGGATACCTTCGAGGCCGAAGCGATCGGCGGGGACGGCCTCGGGGGCGAAGCCCTGACCGTCGTCGGCCACCCGGATGGCCACGAGGTCGCCCGACCGCGCCACCGTCACGCTGGCCGAGCGGGCCGCGGCGTGCTTGCGGATATTCGTCAGCGACTCCTGCACGATCCGGAAGATGGTCGTCTCGAGTCCCGGTGGCAGCCGGCCGCCGGGCAGGTCGTGCCGGAAGTCGATTGCGGGCACCTCGATCCGGGCGTCGGCGACGAGCGATTCGATCGCCTCCACGATGCCGAGTTCGTCGAGCGCCGGGGGCCTCAGGCCGCCGATCAGCCGCCGCGACTCGTCGGCGGCGGCCCGCAGCAGCCGCATCCCCTCGTGGAGCTCCGCCGCGCCGGCATGATCACCGAGGGCCGCTTCCCAGGCCTGGAAGTGCATCATCGCCCCGGCGAGATACTGGGCGATGCCGTCGTGGATCTCGTAGGAGATGAGCTGCCGCTCCCGCTCCTGGATCTCCAGCAGCCGCTGCAACAGGGCCCGATCCCGCGCACCGTCCGCCTGGTCCCCGGCCCCGCCGCCCGGATCTGCGCCGCCCCCGCTCATGCCTGCTTCGGCCGCGGGATCCGGCCGCCGAACGCCCCGCCGCCACGGCG
>JBJTPO010000035.1:0-3449 GCA_046075145.1 Planctomycetota bacterium | reverse complement strand
CGCAGCGGTTCGCGAAGCATCCCGGCAGGATCGACCACTTCGACTGGCCCGTGACGCCGGCCGACGCCCGGGCGGCGCTCGACGACTTTCTCGCGCATCGCCTCGCGAACTTCGGTCGCTATCAAGACGCGATCTGGACCGGCGAACCGTGGCTCTGGCACTCACGGCTCTCGCAGGCGATGAACCTGAAGCTCCTCGATCCGCGAGACGTCGTCGCCGGGGCCGAGCGGGCCTGGCGGAAGGGGAAGGTGCCACTCGAGGCGGCGGAGGGCTTCATCTGGCAGGTGATCGGCTGGCGGGAGTATGTCCGCGGCGTCTACTGGCACCTGATGCCCGAGTATCTCGATCGCAACGCCCTGGGGGCCGAGGCGGCGCTACCGGCCTTCTACTGGTCGGCCGAGACCGAGATGAACTGCCTCAAGGATGCGATCGGGCAGACCATGCAGTATGGCTACGCCCATCACATCCAGCGGCTGATGGTGACCGGGCTGTTCGCGATGCTGCTCGGGGTCAAGCCGCAGGAGGTGCACCGCTGGTATCTGGCCGTCTACGTGGACGCGGTCGAGTGGGTGGAACTGCCCAACACGCTGGGCATGAGCCAGTTTGCCGACGGCGGCGTGATGGCCTCGAAGCCCTACTGCGCCACCGGGGCCTACATCGACCGGATGAGCAACGCCTGCAAGGGCTGCCGCTACGACCCCAAGAAGGCCACCGGACCCGAGGCCTGCCCGTTCACGACGCTCTACTGGGATTTTCTCGCTCGGCACGAGAAGCTGCTCGCCAAGAATCAGCGGATGACCATGCAGCTCAAGAACCTCTCCCGCAAGGACGCCGGTGAACTGCGGACGATCCGTCGCCGAGCGGACGACCTCAAGGCCTCGCTGGGGTGACCCTGCAAGTGAATCGGCGCGGGGTTGCCCGTGCCAATCGCTCGCTCGACGCAGCCCTCACTTCGCCTCGGGTGTGGGCAACAGTTCGGCCGGCGGATGGGTGACCGCCGGGACCGACGGCGCGGCCGTGGCAGTCGGCGGCCGTGGCGACGGATCGCCTCCGGCTGCCAGCACGCTGCGGGTGCCATCGGGAGCGAGTTCGGCCGCGGCCGGGGAGACACCCTGCTCGGGGTCGAGCGTCCAGGCACCAGGCTCGGCGGGCGGAGTCGCTGGCACGGCGGCCGTGGCCGGCGCGGCGGTGGCTGGTGATCCGGCGCGGGGCTGAGCCGCCGGCTGGCGAGCGGCGAGGCTCCGGGGCGGCTGCCGGGACGGGCCGGCTGCCACCGCCGGGGGCGTCTGTCCGCCCAGCGGCACGCCGGCCCGGGCCATCCGGCGAACGGTCGCCGGCCGCGGCGGCGGCGGCACGGGCACGGCCGGAGCGATCTCGGCGACCCTGGCCTGCGCCTGGGCGGCCCTGGCCTCGGCGATCGTAGCCCGGGCGTAGCGGCGTTCGGCGATCCGGTTGGCCACGCGTTCGGCCCGGGGCGGGATTGCGAATGCCTCGGGCGCCAGCGGCGAAAAAATCGTCGCCGCGACCGGCAGGCCTGCCATCAAGGCAAAAAAATGCAGGGTGGGGGACACGATCGGTCGCATGGTCGCTTCTCCTGTCGGGCTGGCCGGGCGGCAACCGCGATTGCCGCACGCTGAGCATTGTGCCTACAGTGAGGCCGGAAACGCAACTTTTCGCCGGATTCTCGATGTCGTCCTACAGCCTGACCCACCTCCGCCAGCTCGAGGCCGAGAGCATCCACATCATTCGGGAGGTGGCGGCCGAGTTCGAAAACCCGGTGATGCTCTATTCGATCGGCAAGGACTCGGCGGTGATGCTCCGCCTGGCCGAGAAGGCTTTCCACCCGGCCAAACCCCCGTTTCCGCTGATGCACATCGACACCACCTGGAAGTTCCGGGAGATGTACAAGCTCCGCGACGAGTACGTCGCCAAGGAGTTGGGCTTCAAGCTGATCGTCCACACCAACGAGGAGGGGCGGGCCGCGGGCGTCAATCCGATCACGCACGGCAGCAAGGTGCACACCGACGTGATGAAGACCCAGGCCCTGCGGCAGGCGCTCGACAAGCATCGCTTCGATGCCGCCTTCGGCGGGGCCAGGCGGGACGAGGAAAAATCCCGGGCCAAGGAACGGGTGTTCTCCTTCCGCGACGAGTTCCACCGCTGGGACCCCAAGAACCAGCGGCCCGAGCTCTGGAGCCTCTACAACACGAAGGTCAGAAAGAACGAGAGCATCCGCGTGTTCCCGCTTTCCAACTGGACCGAGCTCGACGTCTGGCAATACATCCATCTCGAGAAGATCCCGATCGTGCCGCTCTATTTCGCCGCCGAGCGGCCGATCGTGTGGCGGGACGGCGTGATGATCATGGTGGATGACGACCGGCTGCCCCTGAAACCGGGGGAGCAGCCCGAGATGCGGCGGGTGCGGTTCCGCACGCTCGGCTGCTACCCGCTCTCCGGAGCGGTGGACTCCAATGCCACGACGCTTCCTGAGATCATCCAGGAGATGCTGCTCACGACCTTCTCCGAACGGCAGGGCCGGCTGATCGACTCCGACGAGGCGGGGTCGATGGAAAAGAAGAAGAAGGAGGGGTATTTCTAGCCCGCGCCATGTCTCACCAATCAGCCCTGATCGCCACCGACATCGACGAATACCTCGCGCAGCACGAGCGCAAGGAGCTGCTCCGGTTCATCACCTGCGGCAGCGTGGACGACGGCAAGAGCACGCTCATCGGCCGGCTCTTCTACGAGTCGAAGATGATCTACGAGGATCAGCTGGCCGCGATCACGAAGGATTCGGCGCGGTATGGCACGACCGGCGGCGAGGTGGATCTCGCGCTGTTCACCGACGGCCTGGAAGACGAGCGGCAGCAGGGAATCACGATCGACGTGGCCTACCGCTACTTCTCGACCGACAAGCGGAAGTTCATCATCGCGGACACGCCCGGCCACGAGCAGTACACGCGAAACATGGCCACGGGGGCCTCGACGGCCGACCTGGCCATCATCCTGATCGACGCCCGCCACGGCGTCTTGCCGCAGACCAAGCGGCATTCGTTCATCGTTTCGCTGTTGGGCATCAAGCACATCGTCGTGGCCATCAACAAGATGGACATCGTTGGCTACGACGAGGCCGTATTCGAGCGGATCAAGCGGGACTACGTGGACTTCGCCAGCCGGCTCGAACTGCCCGATGTCCACTTCATGCCGATCTCGGCCTTGAAGGGAGACAACGTGGTCGCCCCCAGCCCGAACATGCCCTGGTACACGGGCGCGCCGCTGGTGCCGCTCCTGGAAACGGTCTACATCGGTTCTGACCGCAACATGGAGGACTTCCGGTTCCCGGTGCAGCTCGTGCTCCGGCCGAACCTCGACTTCCGCGGCTTCGCCGGCACCGTGGCCAGCGGCATCATCCGCAAGGGCGACGAGATCATGTCGCTGCCGTCGCGGAA
>JBJTPO010000034.1:0-2530 GCA_046075145.1 Planctomycetota bacterium | reverse complement strand
ATCTCCGGCCGCTTCCGTCCCTCGACCGGCCGAGACTCGATCACCACGTCGCCCACGAGGGCTTGCAGCACCGGGGCCGCCCGGCCCACGTCCGATAGGAGAACTTCCCGGAGCTGGGTGAGGGCCACCACAACCTCCTGCTCCTTGACGCACGTAACCGGCGGCCGGCGATTCCGCCGCTGCTCCTCCTTGAGCTCCGCCCGCTTGGCCTCCAGTTGCCGGCTCAATTCCGCCACCTTGTCGAAGATGGTGTCGAGTCCACCGGCGTCTTGGACCTTTTCAAGCCGCTCCGTCAGCCGGCCGACCTGCCGCTGCCGGCTGGCGATCTCCTGCTCGAGCTTCTTTGCGGTGTCCTGCGGCCGCCGGGCGGCCTCCGCCAGCCGGATATTCACCTCGGCTGTCAGGTCCGTGATGAAGCCTTCGTCGAGGATCTGGGCCGACACGGCCTTGAGGACGGCCTCGTCGATGATCCTCGCCGACTTGTTGCCCTTGTTGCGGCACCCATGCCCGCCGTGGATCGAGTTGAGGCAGACGAAGCTCTTGTACTTGCCGGTGGACCGACTCAAGGCCATCGGCTTGCCGCAGCCGCCGCAGACGGGACGGACGAGCACGGTCGGGTAGACATCCACCCGCCGCCCGGCGTCTTTCCCGTCCCGACGGAGTTCGGCCGCGTTCTTCCCGAACCGCATGCTGCCCAGGTTGAGCTTCGCCTTCGCGGCGTCGGCCAAGTCGTCGGAGAGGATCCTCATCTCCGGGCATTCGCGGGTCATCCACTCCGCGCGATCCTTCTGCACGACGTCCACATGGCCGGTGTCGCGGTCGCGAACTTGCTTGGTCCTGCGAAAGATCTCCACGCCAACGAGCCGCTCGCGGGCATAGAGCTTGCGGATGCGGTTGCTCGACCATGTCCGGGCACCGCCGACGTTGTTGTCGTTGAACACCACGGCGACGGCGCCGGGGCTGCGATTGTCGCGAACGATCATCTCGGCGCCGCGGACGATCCACTCGGCCGCCTCTGGATCGATCTCTACCCGCTTCTTGATCGTGCCCTTGCGGGTGAGCTCGGGCTTGCCTTCGGGCGTCAACACGTCCACCAGTCGATAGCCGAAGCCAGGATGCTGGACGATCTCGCCCCGCTTGAAGGCGTCGGTCTGCCCGCGGTGCACCTTCGCCTTCAACTGGTCGATGAAGACCTCGTTGAACGAGCTCATCATCGCCAGCATGATCTTCGACTGCTGGTTGCTGCTATCGAAGCCATCGCTGGCACCGATGAGCCGAACCTGGGTCGCCTCGACCAGTTCACCGAGCCGAAGCGACTCGAGAGCATTGCGGTTCATCCGACCGAGGTCGTCGATGATGAACCAGCCGACACCCGTCTCCGCCCGCCGCTCCACCAGCATCTTGGCCACGATGTAGCCGCGACGGCACGCGAGCGTGCCGCTCACCGCATAGTCGGCGCAGATGTAGTGCCACGGAATGAAGACGCCGTCGCGACGGGCCCGCTGCAGCACGTTGATCAGCTGCTGATCGAGCGACCGAGGATTCGAACCCTCGTCGCTGAACCGGACGTAGCCGAGGCCGATGTCCGTCCAGACCCGCCGGAGGCCCGCCGGGCTGAAGACATCGACCAGCTGGGAGCGGAAACGACGTTCGAAGTCGTCGGCCATTGCCTCGACCACGGCGTCCGTGACGGTCGGCACCGCGGGCGTGCCGGCCAGTTCCGGCCAGAGCCGAGCCTGGGTCTCGAGATAAGTGCGGGCGAGCGATTGGAGCGAATCACTTGGCGGCAGGCCCCGCTCCTCCCGGTCCTTCTCTCGGCTGCGGTAGGGCAGCGCCGGATTGGCGGGGTTCGTCCGGCTGTCATTGGAAACATGCCCTTGGCCGGCAGTGCCGGTGGCGGGGCGATTGGAAACAGAATCCTTGGAAACGTCGTGGCTTTTCATGGCCATCTCCTGAACCACGATGGGTGGAGTGGCCTGAACCAAGGGCTACGGTTTTCGGGTGGACGCCGGGCCACGCGGCCACGGCAGGAATTCCCCCTAAAACCGCACGGGCTGCGGCAAAATCGCTAGGATTAGCCGGAGAGCCCTCCAGTCGTTCGGTCGCAGCAGTGGAGGGCCGCTGCTAGTCGCAGTTGTGCACGAGACGGAACAATCCCTTCGGGGACCGTCCCGGTGGGCCGACTTTCCCGTCCGTCGCCATGTGACCCCCTCCCCAAATCCTGACCCAGATCTTGTGAGAGAATCCTCGTGCCTGAGCCTGCCCCCATCTCTGATCCAACCAGGGTGTTAGCCAGACAGGGCGGTTAGATGGGCATGCCCATCTAACCCGCCGCGCGAACTCCGACGGCGTCTGGTTGCCCAGAGCACCATGCGGACGGACGCGATTGTAATCCTCTCTCCACGCTTCTGTCACGGCTCGAGCTTCATCGAGTGACAAGAACCAATGCTGGTTCAAGCACTCGTCGCGAAGCCTACCGTTGAATGATTCGATCACTGCGTTATCCGTGGGCTTTCCCGGTCTGCTGAAG
>JBJTPO010000033.1:0-4855 GCA_046075145.1 Planctomycetota bacterium | reverse complement strand
CCTCGCCGGCTGGTTCGGCATGAAGACGGCGACGCTCGCCAGCAACCGCACCGCGGCCGGCGCCGAGCGGAGCCTCAACGACGGCCTTCAGGTGGCCTTCCGCTCCGGGGCGGTGATGGGCCTGACGGTCGTGGGCCTCGGCCTGCTCGACATCATGCTCTGGTTCCTCATCCTGTACTGGATCGTGCCGCTGTTCACCGCGCCGCTCTCGCTGGAGGAGATCACCGTCACGATGCTCTGCTTCGGGATGGGGGCGAGTTCGCAGGCCCTGTTCGCCCGCGTCGGCGGCGGCATCTTCACCAAGGCGGCCGACGTCGGCGCCGACCTCGTGGGCAAGGTCGAGCACAGCATCCCCGAGGACGACGCCCGAAATCCGGCCACGATCGCCGACAACGTGGGCGACGTGGCCGGCATGGGGGCCGATCTCTACGAGAGCTACTGCGGCAGCATCCTGGCCACGGCGGCCCTGGGCGTGGCCGCCTATCATGGCGAGCCCCGCATGCAGCTGGCGGCCCTGTTCCTCCCGATCACGATCGCGGCGGTGGGGACCCTGCTCTCGATCTGGGGCATCTACCAGGTTCGCACCCAGGAAGACTCCTCGCAGAAGAACCTGCTGGCGGCCCTCGCCACGGGCATCGACCGGTCGAGTATCGCGATCGTGGTCGCCACCTTCCTCCTGGCCCCGCTGCTGCTCGGCTGGCGGAGCGGCAGCTTCGGCGTCGCGATCAGCGTGATCGTCGGCCTCGTGGCGGGCTGGCTGATCGGCAAGTGGACGGAGTATTCCACGAGCAATGAATACAAGCCGACCCAGGAACTTGCCGATCAGGCCCTGACCGGTCCGGCCACGATCATCATCGGCGGCGTCGCGGAGGGGATGATGTCTACCTGGGCCCCGGTGCTGATCACCGGTGCCGCCACGCTCCTGGCCTTCGGCTTCGCCAACGGCTTCAACTTCAGCGATCCCGGGCAGTTCGGCCTGGGGCTCTACGGCGTCGGCATCGCCGCGGTGGGGATGCTTTCCACGCTCGGCATCACGTTGGCCACCGACGCCTACGGGCCGATCGCCGACAACGCCGGCGGCAACGCCCAGATGGCCGGCATGCCGGCCATCGTCCGCGAGCGGACCGACGCCCTCGACGCGCTCGGGAACACGACTGCCGCCACTGGCAAGGGCTTCGCGATCGGCTCGGCTGCCCTCACGGCCCTCGCGCTGCTCGCGGCCTATGTCGAGGAGGTGCGGATCGGCTTCGAGCGCTGGGGCCAGACGGCGGTCACGACCACGGCCGAGGGCCAGCAGGTCGTGGTCGACGGCAAGGTGCGGCCGCTGGTGGCCGGCGAGTGGGTCAAGCTTGCCGATGGCCTGGCCGTGCAGGTCGGGGAGAAGCAGGCCCAAAACCGGATGTGGATGGTGCTCGACGACGCGGTATTCGAGGGCCGGACCAACCGCGAGGGCAAGGTGCTCGCGGAGCCGGTGATCCCGGGCCTCGAGGCCCGGGGCCGGACGCAGGTGGCCGCCGCCGTGCCCGCCGAGACGATCACGCGGCTGGCCGACGCGGAGCAGATCGTGCCGGTGAAGAGCGCCCGGATGGCCGACTACATGCGGTTCTACGACGTGACGCTCATGAACCCCAAGGTGCTCGTCGGCCTGTTCATCGGCGCCATGAGCACCTTCGTCTTCTGCGCCCTGACGATGAAGGCCGTGGGCCGCGCGGCGAAGGGCATGGTTGAGGAGGTTCGCCGTCAGTTCCGCGACAAGCCGGGGATCATGGAGGGCACCGACACGCCCGACTATGCGGCCCCCGTGGCCATCAGTACCAAGGCGGCCCAGAAGGAGATGGTCCTGCCGTCGCTCCTGGCCCTGGCCGTGCCGGTCGTGACCGGCCTGCTGCTGGGCGTGGGCGGTGTGATGGGCCTGCTCGTGGGCGGCCTCACCACGGGCTTCTGCGTGGCCGTGTTCATGGCCAACGCGGGCGGCGCGTGGGACAACGCCAAGAAGCACATTGAGAGCGGGGTTCACGGCGGCAAGGGCACCGAGGCCCACAAGGCCGCGGTCGTCGGCGACACGGTGGGCGATCCCTTCAAGGACACGAGCGGCCCGAGCCTCAACATCCTCGTGAAGCTCATGAGCATGGTGAGCGTCGTGGTCGCCGGCCTGATCGTGCGGTACTCCTTGGAAGCCCTAGGGATTTTCTAGTTTCACGGCTGCAGGGCCTCGTCTGGGGGTGGGTCGGGGCTGCCCATGCCCCGTCGCCGGACGTTCGCTCCGGCCATCCTGGCCTCCGCTCTCTCCATGCTGGCTGCGCTCCGCCATCCATGGCTGCGCTTGCCAGCAAGGCAGGCTCTCGGAGCATGGGCAGCCCCTCCCAGTTCCCGTTGCTCAGGCAGGCAATCGGCAGATTGTCGATGGGTTAGGGGGAGTTGGTCGCCCCCAGAGCCGCGTACGATGCAAGCCCCCGTGCGCGAGCACGGGGGATGACGCGTGCCATTATCCACGACGCTGCGTCGCCTCTCCGCTGCCCCGTCATGAGGCGTGGATCGCGGCAGCACCACAGCTCGCGCCGGGGGGCTTTGATGCCGTCGTCGCGGAAACACACGGTCGTTCAGTAGTCTGTCGCCATGCAATCAGGCTTCGCGTTCACGGTTGAGGCGAGCGACGGCGCGGCGCGGGCGGGCACGCTCACGACGCCGCACGGGAGCGTGGCCACGCCGCTGTTCATGCCCGTGGCCACCGCCGCGACGGTCAAGGGGGTGGACATCGGCCGCGTGGCCGAGACCGGGGCGGGCGTGATCCTCGCCAACACGTACCACCTGCACCTCAGGCCCGGCGAGGCGGTGGTGGAGCAGGGTGGCGGGCTGGCGAAGTTCATGGGCTGGAACGGGCCCACGCTCACCGACTCCGGGGGCTTCCAGGTGTTCAGCCTGGCCGAGCAGGTGAAGGTGACCGAGGCGGGGGCGGTGTTCCGCTCGCACCTCGACGGGGCGCGGATCGAGCTCACGCCCGAGTCGGCGACGCGGATCCAGGAGCGGATCGGGGCCGACATCGCGATGCAGCTCGATCACGTGGTGGCGCTGCCGGCTGACCGTGCCGCCGTCGCCGACGCGATGCGGCGGTCGCTTCGCTGGGCCGAACGCTGCCAGGCCGCCCACCGACGCGAGGATCAAGCGCTGTTCGGAATCGTGCAGGGGGGGCTCGAGGCCGACCTCCGGCGGGAGAGCGCCGAGGGGCTCGTGGCGATCGGCTTTCCAGGCTATGCCGTGGGCGGGCTCTCCGTGGGCGAGGGGCCGGAGGCGATGCGGGATGCGCTCGCCGCGACCATGCCCTGGCTGCCGGCAGACCGGCCCCGCTACCTGATGGGAGTCGGCCAGCCGCAGGACATCGTGATGGCGGTCGCCGCCGGCATCGACATGTTCGACTGCGTGTTGCCCACCCGCTGCGGGCGGACGGCGTTGGCCTACACCTTCGCCGGCCCGGTGAAGCTCAAGAACGCCTGCCACGCCGCCGACCAGGGGCCGCTCGAGGAAGGCTGCCCCTGCATCGCCTGCCGCCACAGCCGCAGCTATCTGCGGCATCTGTTTCAGGCAGGCGAGATGCTCGGGCCGGTGCTGACGTCGATCCACAACCTCACCTTCTACCAACGGCTCGTCGCGCGGCTTCGAGAGGCGATCGTCGCCGGTCGGTTCGCCGAAACGGCCTGCGCGATTGCGGTCGCCTGGGCTGCCACCGGTCAGGCTGAGGCCGACGCCGGCTGACAAGCGGCCGCCAGGGCCGTGGCCGGCGCGGCCGACTTGTCCGCCGCTCACGGCTGCCACTACATTCTGGTGCTTCCCTTCGTCTTCCGGCCCCACTGGCCGCCACGGTCTTGCTCCTCATGCCGCTCCCTGTTTTGCCCGTCGCGACGCCCGCCCCATCAGCCGGCGTCTGCCTGGCCCAGGCCGCCGCCCCGCCGGCCGAGCGACCGCCGCTGCCGTTCCAGTTGCTGCCGCTGGTGGCCATCGCCGCGGCGGCCTACCTGCTCCTGTTTCGGCCGGAGCGGGAGCGGCTACGGCGGCAACAGTCGCTGCTTTCCGGGCTGAAGAAGAACGACCGCGTCGTCACCTCATCGGGCATCTACGGCACCGTGTCGTCGGTCGATGCCGGCTCAGACCGGGTCGTCCTCCGGGTGGACGAGTCGGCGAACGTGAAGCTCACCGTCACGCTCGCGAGCATCGCCCGGATCGTCGGCGACGGCGGTGAGCCGGCCGAGCCGAAGCCCTCCTGACGGCCGTCGCGCTGCCTCCATTCATCCCCCGTGTTTCGAGAACCTGTCATGAACATCGTGTCCGCCATCGTCCCCCTTCTTGCCGTGGCCGAGAGTGAGCCCGCGGCAACCGTGGCCGCCAACCCGTCCTGGTGGCAGGCGCCCGGGGCGGGCTGGCTGATCGCGTTGGCTGTCGTGGCGGCGGGCGTCTTCCTCGCCTGGCTGATCGCCAAGGGGCTGCGAGTGCCCGACATGTGGGGGCGAATTGCAGCGGTGCTGATCGCGCTGGCCGGCGGGGCGACGATCTGCTGGCTTGGCTGGCCGCCGCGGTTGGGCATCGATCTCAAGGGCGGCCTGATCCTGGTTTACGAGGTCGCGGCGGGCCGCCAGGCCCAGACCCGCGTCGATGACGCGATTGCCGGGATCGAGCGGATCCTGGCCTCCCAGGACGGCGAGCCGGCCGCGCTCGAGCGGAAGGCGGCCGGCCGAGTGAACGTCCGGCTCGCGGGCAAGGACGCGGCCGCCCGCGAGGCGTTCCTGGCGGCGATGAAGGAGGCCACCTTCGACCGCGTCTCGGTCAAGGAGGTGGGTCGCACCGACGGCGCCGAGGCGCTCGA
>JBJTPO010000032.1:0-8413 GCA_046075145.1 Planctomycetota bacterium | reverse complement strand
GACCTGCTCGACGAGGTCGAGGCGAGCCTGCCGGCCGTGGGCCTCGTGGCCTGCGAAGCGGTGCACCCGCAGACGGTGGCCTACGCCCGCGAGCAGGGCGTGCGGATTTGGGCCGATGGCGTGCTCCTCGACGAGCGGCCGTAGCAACGCCGCGCGTGGTCCTCGGGTAGGTGCCGGTCGAGCGGGGGGCACCTGCGGGGCCACGCCCCGCGGCTACTTCGACTGGAGCGGGAAGTCGAGCGTGTTTGAGCCCGGCTGGACCGTGGCCTTGAGTTCGCTCTTCACATGGTAGCGGTCTGGGAGGATCTCCTTGCCGCCTCGCTCCTCCGTGGCCGTGGTGATGCGGACGGTGTGGGAGCCGTAGTTGGCTCCCGCGATGTCGCGGAGATAGGTGAGTTCGTAGCGGCCGGCGACGTCGGTCGTGGCCAGTGCCGAACGGCCCGGGCCGTCGGGAATGAAGACGACCAGCGCCCCGGCGAGCGGTGAGCCGTCGAGCGTCACCGACCCGCCCACGCGGCCGAGCGGCGGCCGGTCGGAACGACTGCAGCCAGCAGCCGCGAGGCAGGCGAAGGCCACCGGCAGGGCCAGGGCGGGCACGAGACGCCGCCATAGACAGCCATTGACGGCCGCGCCTCCGGGGTCTCTGTTCACTCGGGTTACGGTCACTGGTTCGCCACGTCGATCGACGCGGCCTCGCCGTCCCGAATGCTTCCGAGCAGCGGCAGCGCGGCGGCGTTGTCCTTGGCGTCGATGAACTCGCTCACGAATCGCACGGAGCCATCACCCGTCGCGAAGGTCGCGCCCCCCTTGATGGTCGCTGCCGGGCGATTCGAAGAACAGGTTGTTGAGGCCACCGGGATTTTGGCGATCCGGGTCAGTGCAGACGTTGAACAGCGTGGCGACGCCGCCCACGGCCCAGCCGTCGTAGCTCGTGCGGTTCCACGCCGCGGCGCCGCTCGCGCCAGGCAGCGGTCTCAGCCGCTGGAGTTCGCCGACCAGGATGGAGTTGGAAAGCCCGTCACGGACGGCGGCGGGGGGGCGGGGCTCCGTGGAGTGAAACAGTCCATCCAAGAGCCCGGAGTCGTGTCGCACTCGCGGTGACGTGGCCGTGGCGGTCGTCGGCGTCTGCAAGGAGGCCGACATGTCGCAGAAGCGGTGCCGGTCGGCCGTGTTATTCATGAAGCCGTCGAGCCGGCCGTAGCTGCCGCCGTAATCGGTGCCGCCACCCCTCCAGGACGAATCCACGAGATTGAGATGGTCCTCCGAACTCGTGCGGATTCCTCCCCGCCTGCTGGGGCAGTAGAGCATCGGGATGTCGGTCTGCGCGAGAACCGCGTTGCCACGCACGTTGGTCTGCCGGTTCCAGGAGTCCGCGATGGCGCCCTGCTCCATGAAGGGCAACACGGTGAAGATCCAGCTCGTGCCGTGGCGGGTGCCGGCGGTGAAGCCCGATCGGCGGGGGGCGATTTCATTGGAGTCATGGTTCCTCGGCCCGTGAACAACCGATGCTCGGCGAGTTCCTGCGGTCGCGTCACCCGGCAAACACAACCGTTCGGCGCCGGATCCGGGCGGCGGCGTCTGAGGGAGTTCAGCCGCATGTGCTCGGCCGCAAAACCGACCGGTCCTTACATGCCGCGAAAGCGTTGTAGCGTCTCAGCATCGAATGGTGAGGGATTGATGAGGACGTCCGGTGACGAGGGCTTTTTTGGTCGCTCATCAAATCCGAATCAAACGCTCACACTCGGCTCATGGAGCGGCCCTACCGTTAACCCGTGTATGAAGGCCGTAAACGACGTCCTTTTGGCTGCGGTTTTCGCACCGAGTGCCGCGGTGGGCCCGCGTCTTTGCTCGAGACGGCCGGGCCAAGGTTTCACCCTCGTTGAACTTCTCGTGGTGATCGCCATCATCGCCACGCTGATCGGGCTGCTCCTGCCGGCGGTGCAGGGGGCCCGGGAGTCGGCCCGCCGCACGCAATGCATGAGCAACATGCGCCAGCTTGCGCTGGGATTTCTCGTGTGCGCCGACTCGCGAAAGTGGCTGCCGGCGGCCTGCTACACCACCGACTCCGCGAGTACGACGAAGTTTCCCAGGCCGCCGGAGGGCAACCCCAGCCGCACGGAGCATTCGTGGCGGGTGCTAGTGATGCCGTTCATGGAGGAAAAGGAGCCCGCCCGCCTCTACAGCTTCTCCAAGCATTGGTACGACGCCACCAGCAACTCCACACCTCCCACGATGGTCGATCAGTCGCTCGGTGTCAGGGCCGACGCGAACATCGGGATCGCGACCCGGCCGGTCGCTGTTTTTCGCTGCCCAACAGCGCCGCCGGCGGCGAAGATTTCGGTGCCTGCCGCGCCCGACAAGGACAGCGCCCGCCCCGCCATCGGCGTCCTCAGGGTGAATCCCGGGGCGACCGACTACGAGGTCGTCACGGGGGTGAAGGCCGGCGTCCTGTCGCCCGACCCCTACGCGGGCAGCGGGACGAACAGTCGCGGGATGCTCGACAAAGATCTCGTGACCCGGTTGAAGCACGTCTCCGACGGGATGTCGAAGACGGTTCTGATCGTGGAGAGCGGGGGCCGTCCGCACGTCTATCGCGCCGGCAAAATCGCCCAGACGAATGGTGTCCCTGACATCAGTCAGAGCGTCGGTTGGGCGGACAGTTTGGGCCCTTTCAAGGTCGATGCGTTGACGCCCGCGGGCATCGTAGGAGCGGCGGCCAACGTCGGGATGCCCTTCAATGCGACCAACGATTCCGAGGCCTACTCGTTCCATCCGGGAGGAATCCATGCGGCGTTCGGTGATGCATCGACGCGGTTTCTAGCTGAAAACATCGACCTTCGGGCGTACTGCAGCATGATCACCCGGGCCGGTGGGGAGGTGACCGCCACCGGTCAGTGAAATCCGCCACTCACCGACTTCTCACGGACCGCCACACACGATCCTCATAAGCCGTTTCTAGTATCCGACGCTGGCGGAGCGCGCAGCTTGCCTGGGGCTCTGGCCCGCCGACCACCAGACGACTCACCCCGACACTCTTCAGCACTTCTCGACGACGAACCCCATCAAGGAGCAGACGTATGTTCGGCAACCTGTTTGAGCCCCGGTCGAGGCGGATCACGGCCCGGAAGGGACTGGGTAGGCGGCCCGTGCGGTTCGTCGGTCGCGACATGCAGCCGAGTAGGGTCGAGCGGCTCGAGACCCGGCAGGTGCTGGCAGCGTTCACGGCAGGGAACCTGGTCATCGAGCGGCTCGGCAATGGATCGACCGTGTTGGGTTCGGGCGCAATCAACGTCGCCATTCAGGAGTTCAGCCCGGCGGGCACGGCCGCGCAGACGCTGTCCTTTGGTTCCACGGCAGGCGCCGCCGACCTGTTGACGGACAGCGGGAGCTCGACCTCGAACGGTTATGCCAATGCCTACAACGGGTTCGTGTCGGTGCCGGGGTACAACTCCGCCGCCGGCACGGTCAGCGTGTCCGCTCTAAACACGAAGGTGAACGCCGTGCTTGGATCGGACGGCAACGCTGCCAGCCGGACGCTTTTTCCGACGGGAGGTGCGGCGGCTACTCCGCCGTCGCCGTTCGCGGGCAACAACTACCGGAGTTCGATCGCCACGAGCGGCACGACGTTCTATGCGGCCGGCACGGGATCCGGGACTCCAGCGACGGGCGGAGTCTGGTACTACGACGGGTCAGCCTTCACGCAGGTGAGCAGCATCGCGACGGGCCAACCGACGAACGCCCGGAACGTGGAGATTTACGGGGGCCAACTCTACTTTTCATCGTCCTCGACGACCGGCTACGGGATCTTCTCGGTTGGCACCGGGCTGCCGACCGCCGCGGGGCAGACGTCCACGCTGGCCATCAACACCAATGGGTCGGGCACCGGCACCGCCAGCCCGTACGGCTTCGTACTCTTCGACACCGACAACAACGGAGCGGCAGATCTGGCGTACATCGCCGACGATCGGACTTCGGCGGGTGGCGGCCTGCAAAAATGGACGCTCAGCGGAAGCACGTGGACCAACTCGTGGTCGCTGCTCGTGAATGCCACGAACGCCCTGTCGGCCACGGCCGCGACGGGTTTCGCCGGGCTGCGTGGTCTGACCGGCAGTTTCTCCGGTGGCGTGGCCACGCTTTACGCGACGACGAACGAGACATCGAACAACCGTGTCATCCAAATCTCGGACAACGGCACCACGCCGACGACGGCGACGGCGGTCGCCACCGCGGGGGTGAACTACGTATTCCGTGGGCTGGACGTGTTTACGGCTGCATCGACGACGCCGACCATCGTGGGTGTCGCCACCGCTGCCGCCTTCACGACGACATACGGCACCGCCTCGACACCGCAATCCTTCAACGTGGCGGGCAGCAGTCTCACCGCTGATCTCGTGGCCACGGCCCCGACCGGCTTCGAGGTGTCGAGCGACGGCACGAACTATGGCCCCACCGCCACGTTTGCACGGTCGGGCTCATCGGCGAGCGGGACGCTCCGCGTGCGGCTGGCGGCCACCGCCGCGGTGGGCGGCTCCTACAACGCGCAGAACATCGTGCTGTCGAGCACCGGGGCTACGAGCAGGAACATCGTGACGGCCACGACCGGCAACACCGTGACGGCGAAGGGTCTCGCGATCACCGGCCTCACGGCACAGGACAAGAACTTCGACGGGGGGACGAGCGTGACGGTCACCGGCACACCGGCCTACGACGGTCTCGCGAATGGCGAGACGTTCGCCGTCACGGGCACCGTAACCTGGGCCTTCGCCGACGCTACCGTCGGCGCCGGCAAGGCGCTCGTCCGCACCGGCAGCTACGACGCCCCGAGCGGCAACTACACGGTCACCCAGCCCGTGCTGACGGCCAGCATCATCGCGACGGCTCCGACCGCACCGACGATCAATGCGATCACGCCGGGCAGCGGCCAGCTCTCGGTGGCCTTCTCGCCCCCGGCCTCGAACGGTGGCCAGGCGATCACGGGGTATGAGTACTCGACCGACGGCGGTACGAGTTTCACGGCGGCGGGCACGACCTCGAGCCCGATCGTGATCACCGGTCTGACGAATGGAACGACCTACGATGTGCAACTTCGGGCCGTGAACTCGGTCGGGAGCGGTGCGGCCTCGACGACCGTACAGGGCACTCCCGCGGCTGCCGCTTCGCCGGCGATCACCGTCTCCGGCCTGTCCGGGACGTTCTCCACGGTCTACGGGACGGCGTCGGCCAGTCAGTCGTTCACGGTGAGTGGTGCCGCGCTCGTCGGCGACCTCACGGTCACGGCGCCGACCGGGCTCGAGGTGTCCACGAGCGCGGGCTCCGGCTTCGCCGACTCCCTCACGCTGACACCAGCCGCAGGAGCGGTGGCGAGCACCACGGTCTACGTGCGGCTCAAGGCGACCGCCGCCGCCGGGGCCTACAACAGCCGGAGCATTTCCGCGACGAGCAGCGGTGCCACGACGCAGACGGTGTCGACCGATGTCGCGGGCAACATCGTGAGCCCGAAGGCCATCACCGTCACAGGCTTGTCAGGCACCAGTCGGACCTATGATCAGACGACCTCGGTGGTCGTGTCCGGCACGCCCGAGTATTCGGGGCTCGCGAACGGCGAGACGTTCGCCGTTTCGGGAACCGTGACCTGGGCATTCGCCGACAAGATCGCGGGCGACGCCAAGCCGCTCGTGCGGACGGGTGACTACCAGGCGCCGAGCGGGAACTACACCGTCACGCAGCCCACGCTGACGGCGACGATCACCGCCGCGGCACTCACGACGACCGGGGCCGCGGCGCAGAGCCGCGCATACAATGGAACGGCGATCGCCACCATCACGGGCGCCACGCTCGTGGGTGTGATCGCTGGCGACGACGTGACGATCGCCACGAGCACCGGCACCTTCGCCTCGGCCAATGTCGGCACCGCGATCGCCGTTGCGGGCGGCCTGACGCTCGTCGGAGTCGACGGCGGTAACTACTCGGTCACCCAGCCGACCGGCCTCACGGCCGACATCACGAAGGCCACCCAGACGATTGCCTTCGGGCCCTTCGGCCCGCAGGTCGTAGGGGGCACGGTGACGGCGACCGCCTCGTCGGGGCTGGCCGTGAGCTACACGATCTCCGACGCCTCCGTGGCCTCGGTGGCGGGAGCGAGCGTGGCGCTCAACGCCATCGGCGGCATCACCGTCACGGCATCTCAGGCGGGCGACTCGAACTACGATGCCGCCACCACGGTGACGCGGACGTTCAAGGTGATCGCGAACGCGGCCACCACGCTGGCCGCGGGCGACATCGCCGTGATCGGCTACGACACGGGCGGATCGCCGACCGACAACTTCAGCATCCTCGTGCTCAAGGACCTCGGCCCCGGCACGGTTTTCTACGTCAACGACAACGAGGTCGCGACGGGCGGCACGTCTTTTATCGACATGGGCGAGGCCGAGGCCACTTTCACCGTGCAGCCCGGGCAGGTCATCGCTGCCGGCACGGTGATCAACCTCCCGTGGGGCAGTGCGACGGTCACCGATCCGCGGTTTACATGGTTGGGCCATTCGTCCGGCGGCCTCGGAGGTAGCAACGACGAGCTCTTCGTCTACACGGGGACCTCCGCGACGGCGCTCACGCCCACGGCATTCATCTACGGCGTGAAGATCGGCACTTCGACGCAGGGAGCCCCGGCGGGCCTGGTCGACGGCGTCACGTTCATCGCCCCCTCGCAGGCACGAGCCCGGTATCTGACCGCGGGCGCCGTCTACGCGGGCACGCCGACCGAACTCCGGGCGGCGATCGGCGACACCTTCAACAACTGGGAGACCGCCGGGACCAACACGGGCTGGATCGAGACGAGTGTCTGGAACTTCTCGCTGCCCGCGGTTCAAGCGATCACGTTCGACGCCCTGGCCTCCCGGACGTATGGTGACGCAGCGGTGCAGCTCGTGGCGACGGCGTCGTCGGGCCTGCCGGTCACCTTCGTGAGCTCCGACCCCACCATCGCCTCCGTGTCGGGCACGACGCTCACGATCCTCAAGGCCGGCACGGTGACGATCACCGCCAGCCAGGCCGGCGACGCTTCGTACGAGGCTGCCTCCAGCGTGGCGCGATCGCTCGTGATCTCGCCGAAGGCGATCACGGTCACGGCCGACGCCAAGAGCAAGGTGTATGGTGAGGTCGATCCCACCTGCACCTACCAGGTGACCGGGCTCGTTGGTTCCGACTCGCTCACCGGCAGCCTCGCCCGGGCATCGGGCGTGAACGTGGGCACCTACGCGATCGGGCAGGGCACCCTCAGCGGCGCGGGCAACTACGCGATCGCCTTCACGGGTGCCGACCTGACCGTCACGGCCAAGACCCTGACGGTGACGGCCAGCAACGTCAACAAGCCCTTCGGCACGACGCTGACGGGCGGCCCGGGCTCCACGTCCTTCACATCGGTCGGCCTTGTCGCGGGTGAGACGATCGGCTCGGTGACGGTGGCCTATGGCCTCGGGGCGGCGTCCGGGGCGGCCGTGGGCACGTACACCGGGTCGGTCACGGTCTCAGACGCGACCGGTGGCACCTTCTTGCCATCGAACTATTCGATCGGGTATGCGGCCGGTGACATTGTCGTGTCGAATGACCCGACGATCTCGATCGGCGGCAGCATCGGGGCGATGACCACGACCTACGGCACGGCCTCGACGGCCGCCGCGTTCAGCGTGAGCGGCGGGTTTCTCTCGGGCAACCTGACGGTTGCCGCTCCGGCCGGCTTCGAGGTGTCGACGATTGCGGGCAGCGGGTATGGCGGCACCGTCACGCTCTCGCCGACGAGCGGCAGCGTTTCAGCGACGACCGTCTACGTGCGGCTGGCCGCGACGACGGCGGCGGGCGACCGGTCGGGGAGCGTGTCCGTCTCCGGCGGCGGTGCGACGACGCAAACGCTGGCGATCGCCACGAGCAGCGTGGCGCAGAAGGTCCTGACGATCGGAGGATTGTCGGCGGCCAACCGCGGATACGACGGTTCGACCACCGGCACCGTAACTGGCACGCCGACCTACGTCGGGCTCGTGAACGCGGAGACGTTTTCCGTGACCGACGTGGTCACGTGGTCGTTCGGCTCGAAGAGCGTCGGCGTCGGCAAGCCGTTGACGGCCTCGGGCAACTACTCGGCTCCCTCGGCCAACTATCTGGTCACCCAGCCCACGTTCGCGGCTGACATCACCGCCCGGGCCCTGACGGTGACGGGGGCGGCCGCGGTCAACAAGGCCTATGACGGCACGATCGCCGCCACGATCACCGGTGCCTCGCTGGTTGGTGTCGTGGCCGGCGACGTGGTGACCATCGCCACGAGCAGCGGTAGCTTCGCCTCCGCGGGCGTGGGCACGGGCATCGCGGTGACGGCCGGGCTCGTGCTCGACGGGGCAGACTCGGGCAACTACACGCTGACGCA
>JBJTPO010000031.1:0-2233 GCA_046075145.1 Planctomycetota bacterium | reverse complement strand
ACTCCCACTCGATCGTCGCGGGGGGCTTCGAGGAGATGTCGTAGACCACGCGGTTGACACCCCGAACCTCGTTGATGACGCGGGTCGAGATCCGGGCCAGAAGGTCGTAGGGCAGGTGGCTCCAGCCGGCCGTCATGAAGTCTTCCGTCTCGACCGCCCGGACGGCGAGCACGTCGTCATAGGTGCGGGCGTCTCCCATGACGCCCACGCTTTGCACGGGCAGGAGCACGGCGAAGGCCTGCGACACCTTCCGCATCAGTCCGGCGGCCTCGAGCTCCTCGAGCACGATCGCATCGGCCTCGCGGAGCGTGTCGAGCCGGGGCTTGGTCACCTCGCCGAGGCAGCGGACCGCGAGGCCCGGTCCGGGGAACGGATGCCGCCAGACGATGCGTTCAGGGAGGCCGAGCTGGAGCCCGAGTTGCCGGACCTCGTCCTTGAACAGATCGCGCAGCGGCTCGACGAGTTCGAACTGGAGGTCGTCGGGGAGGCCACCCACGTTGTGATGGAGCTTGATTGTCGCGGCCGGCCCGTCGGCCGCCGCGCCGCTCTCGATCACGTCCGGGTAGAGCGTGCCCTGCGCGAGAAACCGCGCTCCCTCGATTCGGGACGCCTCGGCCGCGAAGCAGTCAATGAAGGCCTTTCCGATGCGCCGCCGCTTCTCCTGCGGGTCGGTCACGCCTGCCAGGGCTTCGAGGAACAGGTCTTCCGCGGGCACGACGTGGAGATCGGAGCGGAAGTGGGTCGTGAACTCCTCGATCACGGCGGCCGCCTCCCCCTTTCGGAGCAGCCCGTTGTCGACGAGGATGCAGGAGAGCTGGTCGCCGATCGCCCGGCTCAGGAGCGCGGCCACCACGGCCGAGTCGACGCCGCCGGACAGGCCGCAGATCACCCGGTCGCCACCGATCCGCCGGCGGAGCGACTCGATCATCGAGGCGGCGAAGTCGTCGAGCCGCCAGGCGCCCGAGCAGCCGCAGGCACCCTTGAGAAAGTTGGCGAGGATCGCTGCGCCGGCGGGCGTGTGGGTCACCTCCGGATGGAACTGGAGCCCGAATACGGGCAGCGTGCGGTGCCGGACGGCCGCCAGCGGGCAGGTGGCGGTGCGGGCCAGCGGGAGAAAGTCGGCCGAAACCTCGGCCACCTGGTCGCCGTGGCTCATCCAGACCTCGGTGTGGCCCGGCACGCCGGCGAGCAGCAGGTCGTGGTCGAGCACCTCGCAGGCGGCGCGGCCGTATTCGCGAGCCGTCGCCCGGGCCACCTGGCCACCGAGCGACTCGCAGGCCAGCTGCATCCCGTAGCAGATGCCGAGCACCGGGATCCCGAGCTGGAAGATGCCGGGGTCGCACTTCGGCGCCGCCTGCTCATAGACGCTGGCCGGGCCACCGGAGAGGATGATCCCTCGGGGTGCGAGGTCGCGGATCCGTGCGGCCGAGATGTCGTGTCGCACGATCTCGCAGTAGACGTGCTGTTCCCGCACGCGGCGGGCGATCAGCTGGGCATACTGCGAGCCGAAGTCGAGGACGAGCACCCGCTCGGCCTGCTGGGGGGCGGGCGTGGCGGCTCCGGCAGCGGGAGTCGCGGGGGCGGGCGGAACGGTGCCGGCTGACATGCGAAGTGGTTGTTGGCGGGAAGGAAAAACCGCACAGTATACGCCTTCCGAATCCTCCTGCGCACAGGGTGCCGCGAGGGGTTGCCGGTCTCCTGGAGCCGGCGTTGATGGCCGAGCGAAGCCCGGATGGCGAAGCGAGGCCGGCATCGAGCGATGCGAAGGGCAGGATGCCCGTCGCGAGCGTCCGGGCGACAGGGACCGGCAACCCCGAGCCGCGCGCGTCAGGCCCCCCTGCTATAGTGCCGCCGATGCTCGTGCTCCTCTCCAACGACGACGGGATCTTTGCCCCGGGGCTGGCCGCCCTGGAGCGGGCGGTGCGGCGCTTCGCCGATGTCTGTGTGGTGGCACCCTCGACCGAGCAGAGCGGGGTCGGCCACGCGATCACGTTCCTCACGCCGCTGACCGCCAAGGAGGTGTTCGCCGGCGACGCGCTCCGCGGCTGGGCCGTCGACGGCAGCCCCGCCGATGCCGTCAAGCTCGGGATCTCCGAGTTTTGCCCGCGGCGGCCCGACCTCGTGATCAGCGGCGTCAACAGCGGCCTCAACGCCGGCATCAACGTCCTCTACTCGGGCACGGTCGCCGCCGCGGTCGAGGGGGCCTTCTTCGGGATCACGAGCGTCGCGGTGT
>JBJTPO010000030.1:0-4372 GCA_046075145.1 Planctomycetota bacterium | reverse complement strand
GTCCACCCGGTCGAGGTCAGGCAGAGCATGCGAAACGGCGGTGGCCCGGCCTGCCTGCGGCTGCGGGTGGTGCTCACGCCCGCCGCCCTCGCCGCGATGCACCCCGGAGTGGTGGCCACGCCCGCACGGCTTGACACGCTCGAGGGCTGGGTGCGGCGACATTACCGCGACCGGCTGACCCTGGCTGACCTGGCTGACCCGGCGCTCCTCGATGAGTCGCGGCGGGCGCTCGACGAGCTCACGGGCATTCTCGACCTGCCCGGCCTGTATCAATCGCCTTAGAAGCCCCCTTGCGCGAGCAAGGGGGACGACGCCCTCATGGCCGCACACGGTGGTCGAGGGCCATGGTCTTGCCCCAACGGAGCGTCCCGGCGATGGCAGCGGTGATGTAGGCCTTCGCCCGCCGGACCGCTTCCGCGAGTGACAGGCCCCGGGCCAGGCCCGTGGCGATCGCCGCCGAATAGGTGCAGCCGGTGCCGTGGGTGTCGATCCCGCGACGGAACGGCGCCGAGAGCCGCTCGCTGCCGGCCGGCGTCACGAGGATGTCGGTCGCCACGCGGCCGCCCAGGTGCCCGCCCTTGAGCAAAAACGCACAGCCGTGGCGGTCCACCAGCCGTCGCCCCGCCGCCTCCATGCCGGTGAGGTCACGGCAGGCCTCGCCAGAGAGGATCCGCAGTTCATCGAGGTTGGGCGTGACGAGCGCGGCTCGGGGGAAGAGCAGCCGCTGGTAGGCGGCGATCGCCGCCGGCTCGAGCAGCGGGTCGCCGCTGGAGGCCACCATCACCGGATCGACGACGAGCGGCAGCGTGGGCGCCGCCGCCAGGGCCTCGGCAACCGCCCGGATGATCCCCGTGGAAAACAGCATCCCCGTCTTGGCGGCCTTGACAGGAAAGGCCGTGAGCGAGAGCCGCACCTGGGCCGCCACCACCGCCGGCTTCACCGGCTGGATCATCTCCACCGCCCCGGGCACCTCGGCCACGACGCAGGTGACCGCCGTCTGGGCGTAGCCGCCGAGCGTCGTGATCGTCTTGAGATCGGCCTGGAGTCCGGCCCCGCAGGAGTTGTCGGAGCCGGCGATGGTCAGGATGACCGGCGGGGACTTCATGAACGGTTCCAGCGCGAGCGGCCTGCGGCCGCCAGCCCGACCATGCAACCAGCGAGCGCGAGGGCCACGACCGAGGGCTCCGGCACCGCCGCCAGGTTCGCCAGCGCCTGCATGTTCGTCGTCATGTCGGCCGTGATCGACTGGGTATCCAGGTAGGAATAGGCGACGTAGCCCGCCGGCCGCGGGCCGGCGCCGTCGGCCGATTGCAGCCCTGCCGAAAAGGTCGTGGGCGACTCAGTGATGTCGAAGATCCATTGGTAGGCGAAGGCCTGGGTCTGCGCAGCCGACGCAGCTGACGCAAGCGTCGTCTGATCCACATTTGATCCGTCCCCCGCGTACACGGGGAACAGCACCGAGTTGACGATGCCCGTTGCCGGCGTCCCGAGGATCTGCTTGAGCGTGGCCGCATTCGCGGCCGCAGTGGCCGGATACCGGCTGGCTGAGAGATATTTCGGCGACACGTAGAGGCTGAAGTTCTGCCCCTGCCCGTTGGCGAGGTTCCGCAGGGCCGTCATCATGCTCTGCCAGTTCGCCGGGAAGCTCTGGATGTTCGCGGTGAACTCCGCATCGACGGTGATGCCCCCGCCGTAGTCCTGCTGCCAATTGTTCGAGGTCAGGGCCGACGTGAGGGTCGTGGTCGGGTTGACGGAGCCCCAGTCGATCCCCGGATCCGCATTGACCATCGCTGCAAACACCGGCCGTGGCGTGGCATTCCACGCGTTCGGGTAGAAGCGGCCGTTGTAGTCGAGTTTCGGAAAGACGGCTCCGGCGGAATCGATGTCGACGGCCTTGAGGAAGACCGTGCCGATCGCCGCCGGCTTCATGGCGGCGAGCGTGGGCACCCCGGCGGCCCCGCTCTGCGAATACATGTAGGCCGCGATCGGCTCAGCCCGCGCGGCAGGAACGGCGTACAGCGCGGCCGCGGCCCCGAGCACGACGATCGACCGTTGGAAAATCATGGATCGCGCTCCTGGCCTGAAACCGTCCCGTCACTCTACCCAGCCGCTCCCGCGGCTGCACGACTCCGGCGGGGCAGGCATCTCTACCGCAGATCGACCGTCTTGCCCGTCTTGAAGGCCTCGTCGGCCGCGAGCACGATCCGCAGGCTGTTGACGGCGTCATCCATGTGGTCGCCGAGGTCGCGGTCTCTCAGGATCGCATCCAGGAACACCTCCTGCTCCAGGCGGCAGAGGCCGTCGTGGTCGGGCTCGCCCGAGCAGTCGAGATACTGGTCGGCCTTGGCAAACGAGCCATCGGGCTTCAGCTCGGCATGGTGCAGCTTGAGCACGGCCGCCTTCGTGTGGGCCTCGATCTCGTCGCTTCCGGCCTCGCCCTCCTTGACGCCGGCGATGCTGACGCAGCCCCCGGGCCCGATCACATCCTTCACGAAGTAGGCCGTCTCGCTCATCATCGGCCCCCAGCCGGCCTCGTACCAGCCGACGGACCCGTCGGCGAAGCTCACCTGCAGGCAGCCATAGTTGTACATGCCCGACACGAGTTCCTCGGACAGCCTGGCCCCGATTGCCGCCACCCGCACCGGCTTCGAGCGGGTCATCTGGCACATCACGTCCACGTAGTGCACGCCGCAGTCCACGATCGGCGACATCGAGTCCATCAGCGCTTTGTGGGTCTTCCACATGTCGCCCGAGGATTGCTGATTGAGGTTCATTCGCATCACGAGCGGCTTGCCCAGCGTCTGGGCGGTCTCGATGAACCGGATCCAGGTCGGGTGGACGCGGAGGATGTAGCCCACGACGAGCTTCTTCCGCGCCTTGCGGGCGGCGGCCACCACCTGTTCGGCCTCGGCGACCGTCACCGCCACTGGCTTCTCCAGGAACACGTGGCAGCCCGCCGCGAAGGCGGCCAGTGCGTAGGCGGCGTGGGTGTCGGGGTAGGTGTTGATCGAGACCGCGTCGGGCTTCGTGGCGGAGAGGGCCTCGTGATAGTCGGAGAACTGCGGGTAGTCCGCCCCCAGGGCGTCGAGCAGGGCCCGCCGCGACGCCGCCCCGCGGGACACCACGCCCACGATCTCGAAGCCCGGCATCGCGTGGTAGGCCTTGGCGTGCGACGTGCCCATGTGGCCGCAGCCCGCCACGAGCACCTTGATCGGCGTGGCAGCCATCGCTGACATCTCCTGCTGAGGTGAGGGGCTCAGGTGGCGGCCTTTACGGCTGCCCTGATGATCGCCCGCAGCTTCGGCTCGGCCGAGCGGGCCACGGCCAGGATGTGCTCCACGGTGGCCACCTCGAGGGCGTCGGGCAGGCACATGTCGGTGATCACGGAGATCCCGAGTACCTGCATCGAGGAGTGGACGGCCACGAGCACCTCGGGCACGGTGGACATTCCAACGACGTCGGCCCCGATCACCCGCAGGAAGCGGTACTCGGCCCTGGTCTCGAGGTTCGGCCCCGTCACGGCCACGTAGACGCCCCGGTGGGCCGTGAAGTCTTCGCGGCGAGCCACGGCGAGGGCCGCGTCGACGAGTGCCGGCGTATAGGGGGCCGACATGTCGGGAAACCGCGGTCCGAGCCGCTCGTCGTTGATCCCGACGAGTGGGTTGTCGCCGAGGAGATTGATGTGGTCGTCGATCACCATCAGGTCCCCCGTCCGATACTGCGGGTTCAGGCCCCCGCAGGCGTTGGTGACCACCAGGAGATCGGCCCCGAGCCGCTTCATCACCCGCACCGGGAAGGTGATCTGCTGGAGCGGGTAGCCCTCGTAGGCATGCATCCGTCCCTCCATCACGACCACCGGCACTCCGTCCAGCAACCCGCAGACGAACTGCCCGGCATGGCCATGGGCCGTGGAGCGTGCAAAGTGCGGAATCTCGTCGTAGGGAATCGTCACCGCGTCTGTAAGCGTGCCAGAGATCCCTCCCAGGCCGCTGCCGAGAATGATCGCCACCTTGGGGGTCAGGCTCCAGCGGCCGCGGATGAAGGCCGCGGCCTCCGTAATCTTGTCGTACTGGTCGAGCATGCCTGCTCCCGGATTCCTGGACGCCGCGGCCCTCGCCGCGATCGCGGGAATCCTAGCAGCCGGAGTCAGCCCTCGCCCAGCAGGGCCTGGAAATCGGGGTGGGCACGGAGCGACTCGAGATCCGGGTCGCTCTCCATGTGGTCGAGGTCGTCATAGCCGAGCAGCACCGCCCGCGAGAGCGAGTCGATCGCCTCGTCCACCCGACCGGCCCGGGCCAGCGAGCAAGCGAGGTTGTAGCGGGCCAGAAAGTCCTCGGGCTGCAGCTCCACCAGGCGACGGTCGTAATCGACC
>JBJTPO010000029.1:0-2694 GCA_046075145.1 Planctomycetota bacterium | reverse complement strand
GCACGGTATGGATCCCGAGCGGCGCTACCACTTCCCGATCGTGGGCTTCAACTACCGGATGTCGAACCTCACGGCGGCGCTGCTCTGCGCGCAGCTCGAGCGGCGCGAGGCCCTCGTCGCACGCCGCCGGGCGATCATGCGACTCTACGACGAGCAACTGCGGCTGCAGCCGGGGCTGACGCGCCGCACCGACGCCCCCTGGGCCGGGGTCTCGCCCTGGCTGTTCGCGGTCGTGGTGGACGGCGACGCGTTCGGCTTGGGTCGCGACGGGCTGGCGGCGGCGCTCGCAGCCCGTGGCATCGAGACGCGGCCGCTCTTTCCGCCCCTCCATCAGACGCCTCCCTACCGCCGGCTCGCCGCCCGTCGGGGGATCGCCTCGCTGCAGTTCGCCGAGTGGCTCGGCGCCAGCGGCCTGATGCTGCCGACCCATCCGCTCATGACCGACGACGACGTGGCCTTCGTCTGCGAGGCGATCGCCGCCGCCGGCCGCGGCCACGCGCGCCGCCGCACCGCATGAACCCGCCCGTGACGACCGCCGGTGCCCGCCTGGCGGTGCTTCTGCCCCACGCCTACCTCGGGGGCACGATCCGGCTGCTCCTCAACCTGGTGCGGCATCTGGCGGCCCGGTGGCCGGGCCCGCTCGTACTCGCGGTGCCGGCGGACCACCTGGAGGTGATCGCCGACGATATCGCCGCGGTGCGCCGTGACCTGCCGGGCCTGGAGATCCGCGGGCTGCGGTGGCGGCAGGTTTCGCCGGACGAGGCGAGGGGCCTGGCGGCCGATGCCGGCCTCGACGTGGGGCGGTGGATCTCCAGCCGCTATCAATTGCCCTGCGACAACGCCGCCGACTTCCGCGACTGCGATTTTTGGTTGTTCGTGTCGGACCGGCTCGAATATCCGCTCGTGCCGCTGCGGCCCTGTGGCGTGTTCGTGACGGATCACCTGCAGCGGTACGTGCCCGAGATCTTCGACGCCACGGCGTATGCCGACCCCGACTCTGCGCCCTGGAACTTTCTGCGGAACGTCCGCAACGCCGATCTCGTCGTGGCCACGAGCCGCGACACGGCCGCCGACGTGATCAGCTACGCGGGCGCGATCGGCCCGGTCGTGCGGCTACCGACCACGCTCGACGTGGACCACTTCCAGCGGCTGGCGGCCACGGCCGAGGCGGGGAGCGACGAGGCCGCCGCCCTGCTGCCGGCGCGGCCCTTCTTCGCCTGGGTGACCAATCCCTCGCCCCACAAGAACCAACTGCGGATGCTGCGGGCGATCGACCGCTACCTGGCCGAGCTGGGCGGAGCGCTCGACGTCGTGGTGACGGGGGTATGGACCGACCTCTTCGACCCTGACCTGCCCGCCGAGCGGCGGGCCGATCGCGAGCCGCAGTGGAACACGCCCCACGTCTGCCATGTGCGGGAGGCGGTTGCCGCGCTCGGGCCCGAGGTGCGCGGGCGGCTCCGGTTCCTGGGCGCCGTGCCCGACGACGTCTATGCACGCGTGCTCCGGTCGGCCCGATTTCTGGCCCACAACGTCATCGCCGACAACGGCACCTTCAGCGTGGTCGAGGCCGCGCTCCTGGGAACACCGTCGGTGTCGAGCGACTATCCGCAGATGCGGGAGATCGACGAGGCGTTTGGCCTCGGCCTGCGATTTTTTGATCCCTTCGACGAGCTGGCCACGGCCGAGGCGATTCTGGCCGGCGAGTCGCTGCCGCCGCCGCCCGACTCCGTCGGCCGGCGGATCCGCGACCTGAGCTGGCGGGCGTGGGACGAGTCGCTCGTGGCGGCGATCGCGGCGGTGATCGCCGGAAGCTCCGGGGAGGCGGGGCCACGTCCTGCGGCCCGCAGGAGGATCGCCTGCCTGTGACCACTGCCATGCAGACCGCCGCCACGGCCGCGACTCAGGCCGTCATGCCGCCCACGGTCGGCCTGTGGATCGAGTGCGACGCCGCGGGGGCCCTGCCGCTGGCTGGCGACGGCCGCGTCCGACACGCTCGCGGGCTCGTCGCCGGCCTGGATGCGCTGCCGGGCGTGGAGACGATCCTCGTGCCCTGCCTGCCGGCCGACGTGGAGGCGATGACGGCCCTCTTCGCCGACGCCGCGCGGCCGGGGCGGCTGCTCTCCGACAAGCTGCGGGTGGTCGCCGCGGGCCGTGATCCCGCGCTGCGGCGGGCGGTGATGGCCTGGGCCGAGCGGCGGCGGGACGGCTGCCGCGATCGGCTCGCCGGCCTGGGGGCGACCGGCTCGCCGCGGTCGTGGCGGGCGGCGCTGGCCAAGCTTGCGGACGAGTCACCTCGCCGCACGCTTGCCACGCCGCGCCGGATCATCAAGCTCGCCAAGCTCACGCTGCGGCTGATGATCGCGGAGGTGGTCCTGGTGGCGGTGCGGCGGTTGCCGCCGCCGCAGGCGAGCGTCGTGGCTGATCTCAGGCGCCGCGGGATGTGGGCGCCATGGATCGTGCTGCCGGCGGAAACCGCCTCGGCCCGGCGGCTGCGGGGGCCGAGGATCCTCGACCTCGGCGGCGGGTTTCCTGTGCGCGGTCCGGCGCTCGCCAGGCTCGCGCGGGCGGCCGTCGCCGTGACCGTGCCGTCACAGCACGCGGCCGAACTCGCGGCCGACGCCCTTGCCGGTCGGCCGTGTCATGTGGTTCCACCGGCGCCACTGCCGGCGACCGTCGCGAACGCGGGCGAGGAGG
>JBJTPO010000028.1:0-5313 GCA_046075145.1 Planctomycetota bacterium | reverse complement strand
CCCGCCAACCCGCTTTTTCCGCGACGCCTTTCCGACGTTCCGGACCACGGGAGCGGGTCCGGGAAGCTCCGTGACGGTCCCGCCGGCGGCCAGGATCTTCTCCCTGGCCTGGGCGCTGAAGTGGTGGGCCGAGACCTTGAGGGCCTTGGAGATGCCGCCGTTACCCAGGATCTTGAGCTCGTCCCAGATGCCCTTGGCTACACCCGCCGCCCGCAGTGAATCGGGGGTCACCTCGCTACCGGCCGGACAGGCCTTCTCGAGGACCTCGACGTTCACGCTCCGCACGATCAGGCCGTGACGATTGTGGAAGCCCCGCTTCGGGATCCGCCGGATGAGCGGCAGCCGCCCACCCTCGAAGATCCCCGCCGCCGACCAGCCGGCCAGCTGGCCCTGACCCTTGTCGCCGCGGCCCGCGGTGCAGCCACGGCCGGAACCTGGTCCCCGGCCAACGCGGAGCCGCTTGCGGTTCTTGTGGATGCCCTTGTTGACGCCGTCGAGTTGCATGGTGATCGATCCGTGGCTGGCGGGTACTGGCTGGTTAAATGGACGGGTGGGAACCGCTCAGGAAAGGCTGACGCCCCGCAGCCGCTCGACCTCGTCGCGGGTCCGAAGCTGCTTGAGACCCTCGATCGCGGCCTTCACCAGATTGACGGGATTGGTCGAGCCGTGGGCCTTGCTGAGAACGTCCTGAATGCCAGCCGACTCGCAGACCGCCCGTACGGCGGCCCCGGCGATGATCCCGGTGCCTGGCCCGGCGGGAAGGAGCACCACCTTGGCCGTCTCGTAGACGCCTTCGACCCGATGGGGAATCGTACCCGACTGGATCGGCACCTCGACCAGGTTCTTCATCCCGTCCTTGATGGCCTTCTCGACGGCGGGCGGAACCTCGTTGGCCTTGGCATAGCCGACCCCGACCTTGCCGCGGCCGTTGCCCACGACCACCAGGCCGGCGAAGCTGAACCGACGGCCGCCCTTCACCACGGTGGCGCACCGCCGCACCTTGACGACCTTCTCGACGAACTCCCCGGTGCGGGTCTCTTTGCCGGTGGACACGTGTGACTCTCTTCCTGATGGGTGCTGGGCTGAACTCGGCTCAGAACTCGAGGCCGGCGGCTCGCGCCGCGTCGGCCAGGGCCGCCACGCGGCCGTGATACTTGAAACTCCCACGGTCGAAGCAGACCTTGGTCACGCCCGCCGCCTTCGCCCGCTCGGCGACCGCCTTGCCGATCACCTCGGCGGCCTGCTTGTTGCCCCCGAAGCCGACGGCATCGCGCAGCTGCCGGTCGAGCGAACTGGCGGAGGCCAGCGTCTTGCCGGAAGCATCGTCGATGACCTGGGCGTAGATGTGCTTGTGGGTCCGGAACACCGAGAGCCGCGGCCGTTCGGGCGTGCCCTTGAGTGGCTTGCGGACGCGGTACCGCCGGCGGGTGCGTTGCCGGAGGATCGTGCGAGCGTGGTCCATGATGCGTCAGTCGGGGGAGGGATGCGAGGGCCGGGTGAACGGGACTACTTGGTGACGGCCTTGCCCGCCTTGCGACGGACATGCTCGTTTTCGTAGCGGATGCCCTTGCCCTTGTAGGGCTCCGGCTTCCGCAGGGCGCGAACCTCGGCGGCAAACTGGCCGACGGCCTGCTTGTCGATGCCCTTGATCGAAACGTGGGTCTGGTCAGGACAGGTGACGGTGAGGTTGGCCGGAATCGGGACCTGCAGCTCGTTGGCAAAGCCGACCCGCAGTTGCAGGACGTTCTTCTGGATGGCGGCGAGGTAGCCGACCCCGACGATCTCGAGCTTCTTCTCGTAGCCCTTGGTCACCCCTTCGACCATGTTGGCCGCCAGGGCGCGAGTCAGCCCATGCACCGCCCGCGCCGTGCGGCCGTCGCCGTCACGCGTGACGACGATCTGGCCGCCCGCCTCGTCGACGGCGACTTTCACCGCCGGATGCAACGATTGCTGGAGCTTGCCGAGCGGGCCTTCCACCATGAGCGCGCCAGCGCTCACCGTGGCCTTCACGCCCTTGGGAATGGGAACCGGATTTTTGCCGATACGGGACATGCTGCCTGACCTCTCGGAACTACCACAACTCGCAGAGGACTTCGCCGCCGAGCTTCTTCTGCCGCGCCTCGCGGTCACTGACCACGCCACTGGACGTCGAGAGCACCGAAATGCCCAACCCGCCCAGCACGGGCTTGAGCAACGCCGAGCGACTGTAGACCCGCCGCCCGGGCGAACTGACGCGCCGGATGTGCCGGATCAGCCGCTCACCGTTGGGGCCATACTTGAGCTCGAGTTGGAGCTTCGGTACCGGCGCGGCCTCGACCTCGCGCCAGTCCCAAATGAAGCCCTCTCGCTTCAGCACTTCCGCCAACCCGCGCTTCACCTTCGAGGTCGGAACCTCGACGGTGGCCCGTTCGACCCGAACCGCGTTGCGGATCCGGGTGAGCATGTCGGCGATGGGATCGGTCATCATGTCAGCAGAGCCCTCTTCTCGATTGCGGGATTCACCAGCTCGCCTTTTTCACGCCCGGAATACAACCCTGGTCCGCCAGTTTGCGGAAGCAAATCCGGCAGGTGCCGAACTTGCGATACACGGCCCGCGGCCGGCCGCAGAGCATGCACCGCCGCACCAGCCGCGTGGAAAACTTCGGGGGCCGCTTCGCGGCCGCGATCTTGGATTTGCTCGCCATAGGTCCGTTTTCGGTGTCGGTCTGTCAGCCTGCTCGTGTCACGTCGTCGTCCGGGTCGGATGCCGCTACGCCGCGGCGTCGCCCTCTCCCTGTTTCTTCAGCGGCAGCCCCATGGCCACCAAGAGTTCGCGGGCATCGTCGTCGGTCTCGGCCGAAGTGACGAAGGTAATGTTCATGCCCTGGGGCCGCGTGTAGCGGTCGGGGTTGATCTCGGGAAACACGCCCTGCTCCGACAGTCCCAGGCTGTAGTTGCCATTGCCGTCGAACGCGGTGGACGAGAGCCCCCGGAAGTCGCGCACCCGAGGCAGGGCAACGGCCACCAGCCTGTCGAAGAACTCGTACATCCGGTTGCCCCGGAGGGTGACCTTGCAGCCGATGGGCAGGTTCTCGCGGAGCTTGAACCCCGCCACGGCGGCCTTGGAGATCGTGGCGATCGGCTTCTGGCCGGCGATCTGCGCGAGCGCCCCGAGGGCCTCATCGAGAAACTTCTTCTCCGTCACCGCCGCGCCCACGCCCATGCTGATCACGACCTTCTCCAGCCGTGGAATGGCGTGCGGGTTGCCTCGCTCGAGGACCTTTGCCAGATGCGGCCGCACGGTCTGCGTGTAGTGCTCGAGCATCCGCGGGGTCGCCGCCGGCTCGAGCGTCGCAGCGCTGGCTGCCTTGGTTTTCTTTGCCATCGAACTCGTTCCTGATCTCGTGATTCGTTGCCCGATCCGTCGTCCGGTTGTGTCGCCCGTCAGCCCTTGGCCGCCGCCCGCGGACGCCGCAGCGTGCCCTGCTCGGCGCCGCACTTCTTGCACACCCGCACCTTGCCGCCCTCGGCCGTGGTGCGAATGCCCAGCCTGGTCGCCTTGCCGCAGGCGGTACAGACGAGCAGCACGTTGGAGACGTCAATCGGCATCTCCTTGCTGAGGCGTCCGCCCTGCGGGTTCTTCTGGCTGCGGCGGATGTGGCGGTAGACGCGGTTCACGCCCTCGACCACCACGCTGCCGCCATGACCGGCCCGTTCGCCGACCTTCGCCGTCTTGACTGCCAGCACCTTGGCCCGCGTGCCCCGGTCGTTGCCGGTCCGCACTTCGACGATGTCGCCCGTCTTGATCAGCATCAGACCACCTCGCTCGCCAGACTGACGATCTTCATGAAGTTGCGGTCACGCAGTTCGCGGGCGACCGCTCCAAAGATGCGGGTACCCTTCGGATTCTTGTCATTGTCAATGATCACGCAGGCGTTGGAGTCGAACCGCACGTAACTGCCGTCCTCCCGCCGCGTCGGCTTCTTGACCCGCACGATCACGGCCTTCACGACCGCCTTCTTCTTGACGTCGCTGCCGGGAATCACGCTCTTCACGCTGCAGACGATGATGTCGCCGAGGCCGGCGGTTCGCTTGCGGCTCCCGCCCAGCACTTTGAAGCACATCACTTCCTTCGCGCCGGTGTTGTCCGCGACGTTGAGTCGCGTCTGCATCTGGATCATGTCGCCTGTCCTTCTCCGCCGGCCACGCCCTTCCCGGTCACCGCCGCCGCCTCGGCCCGGTTGGCCGTCTCCTTGAGCCGCGTCGCCCTGGCCCCGCTGCGGAGCGAGGCCACGTCAACCGCCGTGCTCTTCGCCACGACCCGAACGAGTTCCCACCGCTTCGTCTTGCTCCGCGGCCGGCACTCGATGATCTCGACCAGGTCACCGGGCCCCGACTCGTCGTGTTCGTCGTGGACGTGACAGACGGTCCGGCTGTGAAGGATCCGGCCATACTTCGCGTGCCGGATGATCCGCGGCACCTCCACACGCCGCGTCTTCTTCGACGCGGCGCTGGTCACCGTTCCGGTCTCAACTCGCTTGGGCATCGTTCGTTCCTGTCGTGAGCCGTATCTGGTTTTGAGGGAGAGTCTGGGGGTCGCTGGGGTCCGGGATCAGGCTTCCGCACGACCCGCCGGCGCAGCCGCCGGCACGAGGGCGCCCCGCTGATGGAGGATCGTTTGACAACGGGCGATCGTCTTGCGGTGCTTCCGCATCTCCGAGGGCGCCGCGAGCTTCTCCGTCTGCGCCTGGATCCGCAGCCGAAACAGCGACTCGGCGGCATCCTTCCAGACGAGCCGGATCTGCTCGTCTCCCATCTCCCGGAGTTCCTTGACTTTGTTCATTGCTGGTACCGTGTCGATCGTGGTTCTGAATCGAGGCCGCCTCGTCCTACATCGCCCGCCGCTTCACGAACCGCACCCGGACCGGCATCTTGTGGGCCAGTCGCGCCATGCAGATTCGCGCCGCTTCTTCGGAGACGCCGCCGATTTCGTAGAGGATCATGCCGGGCTTCACCACCGCGGCCCAATACTCCGGCTCGCCCTTGCCCTTGCCCATTCGGGTCTCGAGCGGGATCGACGTGATCGGCTTGTGGGGAAACGCCCGGACATAGAGCCGCCCGTCGGTCCGCAGATACTGCTGCGCCGCGATTCGGCCGGCCTCGATGGTCGCCGCGGGGAGCCATCCCGGCTGTTCGGCCTGGAGGCCGAAGTCGCCGAAGACGACGCGATTCCCGCGGGAGGCGTCACCTCTTATACGACCTCTTTGGCTTTTTCGGTGCTTGACCCTCTTGGGCATCAGCGCCATCGCCATCCTCCTCGTACATGCCTTGGTT